>JABHWQ010000274.1 GCA_018657655.1 Chloroflexota bacterium
CATACCTGTTCTGCCAAGAGTCCTAGATTTGCTCAAGATGTTTGCCTTCATCTATTTTACGTGCCAGGAGTTTCTCATCTGATCTAGTCAAAAGCGAAACTTGGCCCATTTCGCGGAGATACATGCGGACGGGGGCATCGATCATGTCCTCCAGGTCCAGCATTGTTTTCTCGGATGCAAGACCTATCGTAGGATCCGGTTCTTTCCACCCCACCATTTCACCGGCGAAGAACTCTCCCTCAATCCAGCCTTCCGTTGCCCTGGTCGCGATATCTTCCTGACGCATTCTAAAATCCTCGACTTCAGCTATTCATTTCAGAAAATAGAGTTCTCTGACCCCATGCTACGGAAGCGAATATGCCTTCCAATCTGTCTTCTGAGTTTGCAATGCTCCTATCTTGATCATATCCCAGGTCCAAGTGGCTCTTTGTGCCATCACTTCCCATCATTGACCAGAGCCTCTTGAGAGGTATAATCATATCCATATCAGAGGGGTTGCGTACTCTGGCCAGCCACACCATAGCTTTGCGTCCGATGAAGACCATGGCTTCAGATCGCGTCTTCGTCGGCATTCGCGCACCCGATTCAAGCATGATTTCTCCAAGTTATTCCTTCAATCTCATTTGAAGAATTTCGATGCCTTGAAACGGTCGGATTTCCTGCTACTTATTGTTGGTGTTTTTGTTTTTCTTTTGGCTGGTAGTGCTTTGATTTGGATTGGCGGTTGGTCTCGTTCTCGTTGCATGCGCTCATTTATCCGGCGCTGCATTTTCACAGTGGTTGCCACCTCTTCGCCGGTTGCCCAGCGAATACGCATGGCCTCTCCCTCGATGGCGAGTACCTCAAAGGCACCTTTCGTATTCTCATATTGCTGGCCGACTTCAAACTGAATGCCATTCATTGTCGCCAATCTCCTTCTATACCTGGGTTATTTTTAGCTTGTCTCAATGACTGTGATAGTGCCGATAGATTGCAGAGTAAAATCATGCTAATCTTGTACACATATTGCCCTTCTCGGCAGAGTAATCGATAACGAAAACTTCTTTGGAAACTCCGACGTTTCTCGCCTCCACCACTGAATCCGCCACGCCTATTGCCTCTAAAAGGAGGGCTCGACTCAGTAACGTCCATCGTACGCCCATCCAGCTTCTGATCCTTGAGTCCGGCAATCGCGGCCTGGCTTTCTAATGGGGAAGTCATCTCGATAAAACCAAATCCCCTGGACACTCCACTACTTTTGTCCTTCATAATGTTCAATGAAGTAACCTGCTAAAAGCCTTTATCTGTTCCTTCAAATCCGCCTCGGTGAACTCACGAGGCGGATTGCCGACATAGACATGCATATATAGCACCTCTTTGCCGAAATCTGGTCATCCATTTCCTGGAGGGAACTTTGCTAAGAGAAAACATGCGGGTTGGAGCCTGGGGAACGGACAACTGTAGAAAATCCACTATCTTGAGTATAGCACATCTGCAAAATGATATGGTCCCCTCAGTCTCTTACCTGCTCGATCATTCTCCAAGTAATCATGCATATCTGGCCCTGAAACTGGTAATTATGGCTTGCATGTGTCAATGAGGTGACGATATAATATCGGCGAGTGTAGATATGAATACTGTTTTGTACCAGGTTTATCATATGGAGTTGAACTATGTCTAATTCGCGATTGCTTGTGCCCAGAATGATCAGAGCCGCCAGACTGGATTCATATTTTTATGAAGAAGTTGAAGCTGATCGATCCGCAAACTGGCAGGCATTGCAGGTGGTACTAATCTCGGGATTGGCCTCCGCGATAGGATATGGCATCGCCACGGTGTGGATGGATGATCCTCCGGAATTGTGGAAGATATTTGTCTCATTAATGATTTCGACTATCGCAGGTTGGTTTGCGTGGTCATTTTTTACATGGATAATTGGCACCACGCTGTTCAAAACGCCGCAAACGTCCTCAAATTACGGTGAACTATTACGTACTATCGGATTTGCGCATGCGCCACTAGTCCTGGCAGTTTTTCTTTTTGTACCGTATGTGGGAGGAATAATCTACTTTATGGCCGGAATATGGTCGCTTATTGCCGGAGTGGTAGCTGTTCGTCAGGCACTCGATTTCTCAACAGCGCGAGCGATCGGTACATGCATAATCGGATGGATACTCTATCAACTGCTGTTTGTCTTTGTAATAGGAACATTCTAGTTAGCCTGAGTAAGTCTAACTTTTGATTTGTAATGCCGAGGCAAAAAAAGCTCCGACTTTTTCTCCTATTTGGCTGTGATAATCCCACCAGAAATGGTCGGCCCCATCGATTGAAACAAACGTTTTAGGATCGGGAAGCCTACTAACGGTTTCCTCAGCTTGCTTGCTGGAGATGAATTCGTCCGCAGTGCCGTGAATAAATAACTTGGGCTTACGGAAATCCGTAAGAAGGTTCGGAGCAACAAAAAAGGCGGATACCCCGGCATAAGCCTGAACTCGCTGATCTTTATCGGCTACTGGAATTCCCACCATTGTCCCGAAAGAATAACCGCATAGCCCCAATCTGGATGGATCGATTTCGATTCTCTCTTCCAAAAAGGACAATGCGGCTTTGATATCATCCTGCTCTCCGATGCCATCGGCATATCTTCCTTCACTTCTTCCTACGCCACGGAAATTGAAACGAAGGCTGGCTATCGACTGTTCATTGAGTGCAGTGCATACTGCATTTACGATGTTGTCGTTCATGCTGCCTCCATACAGCGGATGAGGATGGCAGACGACCACCGCCGGGGAAGGGCCATCGCCTTCGGGTGGCCAAAGAACACCCTCGAGGGAAATATCGCCACAAGGGAACATCAGTTTCTCTTTAATCATGAGTTCAATTCCTTTTCTACATTCAGGTCATTCTATTTCAGGTTTGGCAGGATCAACCTGCTGCTGCTCCTTCCACCAATAATTCAATCTCTTTTCGATCTCTTTCTCAAAACCCAATCCTCCGGGCCGGTAATACTTCCGTCCTTTCAGTGCGTCGGGCAGGTGTTGTTGCTCTACGAAATGTCCGGGATAATCATGGGCGTACTTGTAGCCTTTGCCGTATCCCATATCACCCATGAGCCTAGTCTGCGGGTTGCGCAGGTGCAACGGTACCGGTTGATTGCCCGTTTTTGTTACATCTTCCTGAATTTTGCTGCAAGCGTGGTATAGAGAATTGCTCTTGGGCGCGGTGGCCAAATAAACAGTTGCCTGTGCCAGAGCAAGCTTCCCCTCCGGAAGCCCGATGAAGTGGATGGCTTGCTGAGCGGCATTGGCCTGTACCAATGACTGAGGATCAGCCAGTCCAATATCTTCGGAAGCAAAGCGGACCAGCCGTCTGGCGAGGTATAGCGGGTCCTCTCCAGCTTCGAGCATCCTCACTAACCAGTAGAGGGCAGCATCCGGATCCGAACCGCGTAGCGACTTGTGGAATGCCGAAATGAGATTGAAATGTTCCTCTCCCGATTTATCGTACATCAATGCCCGATGTTGGAAGGCGTCCTCCATTGCATCGAGTTCGATCGATCGTTTCCCGCTTTCATCGGGCACAGTGGCCGTCACTGCGATTTCCATCGCGCCCAAAGCCACACGGGCATCACCGTTGGACATGGCGATCAGATGCCGAAGAGCTTCTTCGGACAGATTCGAACTAAGCTCTCCGAGACCTCGTTCCGAATCTTCTATCGCTCGCCGAATAATCGTTTCCATATGCTCATCCGTGAGTGTGTTAAGGGTGAAAACCCGGCATCGGGAAAGTAATGCTGAGATGACCTCAAACGAGGGGTTTTCGGTTGTTGCTCCAATAAGTGTGACAGTGCC
>JABHWQ010000287.1 GCA_018657655.1 Chloroflexota bacterium
CACTTTCTTTAATGCTTTGAAAATTGAATCTGCGGTGACCCCATGCCGCGCCAGGCGCTCACCTTCCACACCTTTGGTCAGGGCCAGCAAGATGTGTTCTACGGATGTATATTCATCATTCATCTGTTGGGCATGTTTTTCGGCCGCGTTGAGCGTATCTGAGGTGGCACGCGCCATACCGGCCTGGACATTACTGCCGTACACTTTCGGGCGCTGTTGGAGGTCCTGAGTAATCTCTACTTCAAGGGGGGCAACGCGGCCAGCAATTTCCGCTACCGCGGCAGGCGCCACGCCATCTTCCTGACGCAGAATAGCCAGCAGTAGATGAGCGGGCTCGATGCTCTGGTGGTTGAATTCATGCACAATCTGCTGCGACTGGAAAACAGCTTCTTGTGCTTTTTCAGTAAAGTGGTCAAGTTTCATGGTGTCTTTCTCCTGATTTCATTTTAAAGTAACTCAGCCGGTTGTCATTCAAAACAAGGAACACGGTTGCATAAACCCTTCCCCCCATGCTTTTTTGTTCCCCAGGCACGTTACTGTGGAAGGAAATTTCAGCGCATTTGCACGAACCAATTAACAGCATATCCACGACAATCGAATTTCCTACTCTCATAGTCTAATCCCCGCGTGTCAGAATCAAGTTAGTACGATATTAGAAAATGATCTGAACCAGTCCCTCCTCGCCAATTTCTTTCTACTAGAGCAGTAAATATTTATGCACTATGGCCACCAACAGCAACACCCGCGGCCTGGTTGTGGCATATTTACTGGCGCCCGCAGCACTCCATCCCCCGACAAATCGCCTATTCACTGCAACACCCCGCATTCATACATGCCGCAGCCGCAGCTGGTATTTCCACCAGTTCTTGGGGCGACGTGATTGTGAAAGCTGATGTCAGAAGTGATTATTGGTCGCGAATCGCAGTAATCGCTCTGGTGCGAGAATCAACCCCTAATTTCTTGTAGATATTTGACAGATGATACTCAACGGTGCGCTGAGAGAGCTGCAGCTGTGCAGCAATTTCGCTGTTTTTCCACCCCTCATTGATATACTCCATGATTTGCGCTTCTCTTTTTGTAAACTCATCCTCTCGAAGGATCTGCTTGCCCCTGGCTTTTTCAGCCAGGATTTTTTGGATAGAAGGGCTAAACCAGGCCTCATTACGGACGATAGCATTGATCGCCGCTGCAATATTGTTGGGCGCTTCATCCTTCAACAGATATCCATGCGCGCCAGCCTCCAAAGCGCCCAGCACATTGCCAGGGTCTTTGAATGCCGTCAGGATCAGCACTTTGGTTGAAATTTTTTCATCTCTGATTCCCTGAAGCAGCTCAACCATTTTCATACCGGGCATGTTTATATCGAGCAATAAAACATCTGGTATCAGTTCTTTTGCAAATTGCAAAGCTTCATCCGCAGTGCCGGCTTTTCCAACAATCTCAAAATTAACAATCCTCTCCAACTCCGTGGCGATGCCTGTGCGAACAATTGGGTGGTCATCTGCTATCAGTATTCTGATTGACATAATGGCTGTCCTCTCAAATGATTTGTTGTGCTAGTTCGGGATTCGGTTTCTTGAGGCTCTGGGAGTCCACTGGAACAATGGCTTTGATCAAACAACCTTCCCCAGGACTGGTTTCTATCTCCAAGGAACCATGAATAATATTCAGTAATTCCTGGATACCCACCAACCCAAAATGCTGCTCTCGAGTTAGCTCTTCCAGGTGAGAGGGGATCGAGAATCCCTTTCCATTATCGCGTATCGTCAGACTGACCTGCTCTGGCTCATATGAGAGGATCACAAAAACCTGGGTCGCCTGGGAATGCTTCTGGACATTTATCAATGCTTCCTGGAAAAAGCGGTACAAGCAGAGACGGGTCTCATCTGGCAATGTATCAGGGCCGTTTTTTTTCTCTCTATAAATAATTCGGCAAGGGTATTGCTCCTCAAAACCAGAAATGCGTGTTTGAATTGCAGGACCCAGGCCAAAAATATCCAGTGCTGCCGGGCGCAGATCAGAACAGATATCACGAGTTTGATCCAGCGTATCCCTCAATTTATCCAACAGTACGGCCAGCTCATCATATTTTACTGTATTGTAAAATTCTTCGACCTGAAACACCATATTGATCAACGCCTGGATGATCTGATCGTGAAGATCCCGCGCTACCCGCTTCCGTTCATCTTCCCTGGCTTCTAAGACCTGTAAATGTAACTGGTGATTTTGCTCGAGAATTAGGTGATTCTCCAGGATGATGCTGGCCTGTCGTACAACAACATCAAGGATTTGATTGTCCTGGTTATCAATCGGGTCTCCGCCCATTTTATCCCCGAGAATATAAATACCCAGCCGCCTATCTTTTGATATCAACTGAACAACTCTCTGAGGCGCTGGGCCCAATACCTGCTGTCTGATAGGCGGAGTAAGCACATCCAACATGCTGACTTCCGGGTCACTGAGAACGCGCTGCTGCATATAAAATATTGGGCTGACTAATTCCCAATCAAGCCTGGAAACCTGAGCAGGGCCCTGCCGCTC
>JABHWQ010000472.1 GCA_018657655.1 Chloroflexota bacterium
ACGATGGTTCTGAGATGAACCGGGCCATTGTCAACGTCCCTGATCCACGCATTCAGCCACTTGTGGATATGTACGATCCGCAAAAGGTGGTGCCTGCTACGCTGGAAGTGGTAGACATCCCCGGACTAAAAGCAGGATCTACTGCCGGAGAAGGACGTGGTACGAAATTGCTCGGGCATATCAAAGACGTCGATGCGATCCTGCATGTAATACGATGTTTTGAGGATCCGTCCGTGGCCTTCGAGTATGACAGCATCGATCCGGTTCGCGACGTAGAAACAGTGGATCTCGAACTGATAGTGGCCGATAGTCAAACCCTCCAAAACAAGATCGAACGGCTGCAAAAAAAGTCAAAAACCGGAGATCAGGAAATCATCAGAGAAAAGACCGACTGTGAAAAAGTGAAGGCCGGTCTCGACGATGGTGTGCCCGCGCGTAAACAAGACCTGAATGCGAAGGAACTAGCCAGTATCCGCGAGTGCAATCTACTCTCAGTGAAACCGATTCTTTACATAGCCAACATCAAATCCATGGCCGATTCCACCAATGACCACGTTAAGGCTCTTCAGGCCATAGCTGACGACGAAGGCTCAGAGATGGTCGCCGTTTGCGGCAGGGACGAGGCCGATATCAGCCAACTTGACCCTCAAGACCAAGAGGAGTTTTTACAGGAACTTGGCCTGGATGAATCTTCAATGCAACGGCTGATTCGCGCTGCTTACACGCTATTGGGATTGGTGAACTTCTTTACTACTGGTAGTGATGAAGTACGCGCCTGGACCTGCTGTGAAGGCGACAAAGCTCCCATTGCTGCAGGCAAAATCCATACCGATATGGAAAAGGGATTCATCAAGATGGAAGTAACCTGCTACGATGATTTGATGGAACTGGGCACTGAAGCCGCCGTGGCTAAAGCTGGCAAGCAACGCCTTGAAGGCAAGGGTTATGAAGTCCAGGATGGCGATATCGTGGTGGTGCGGTTTAGTCCGCCTAAATAATAAAATCAATCATTACACAACAAGGAGTGATCGATGTCTGCAACTATTGAGGAATTAACAATCACATATGAACAGGATGGTGTCGTTACTACCAAAGAATTGGACAAGGTGATCCTTTCAAAAGGCACATGGACAACGATTATATTCAAATATCAGGATTGGGATCGGAAGAAAGAGGCGTATGGTCCGGACAAGTATAGCATTCGCCGTTACCAAAAAAGGGATGGCGAGTACAGACAACAATCAAAATTCTCCATTTCCAGTCAGGACCAGGCCAAAAAGATAATCGAAGCGTTACAGTCCTGGATTCAGGACTAAGGCGAAATTTACAGATCAAAAAAGGGGCACGATGCTATCACCGTGCCCCTTTCGATTGATACTTTTTATAAATTAGAATACCAAGAACTCTTTCTGTTCCCCAAACACCTTGCGTAACACTCCGCAAATCTCTCCAATTGAAGCATACGCTTCAACACATTCGATGATCACAGGCATGGTGTTCTCGGTTCCATTAGCCACTTCTTCCAGTTTTGCCAGAGTCTTCTGAACTTGGCTGCTATCTCTCTCGTTCTTCACTTTGGCCAGGCGATCTTTCTGTTTAGCAGCTTCAGCAGCATCTACCCGGATGATGTCAGCTATCGGAGCTGTCTCAGAGATGAACTTGTTCACTCCTACCACCACGTGTTTTCCAGCATCGATACGTTGCTGGGTTCTATAGGAACTCTCTTGAATTTCACGTTGCTGATATCCATTTTCGATAGCTGCAAGCGCACCACCCAGTTCATCGATCTTGTCAATGTAGGCTTTTGCTTTGGCTTCCAGATCGTCGGTCAGTTTCTCGATCAAGTAAGAACCGCCCAAAGGATCGACCACATCGCCCACGCCGTTTTCGTTTGCCAGGATTTGCTGAGTCCTGAGGGCAATAGTTACCGCATCCGCGCTTGGGGTGGCATAAGCTTCATCCCATGAGTTGGTGTGTAGCGACTGCGTTCCGCCCAGTACTGCTGCCAGCGCCTGAATCGCCACCCGGACAACATTGTTGATGGGCTGCTGCGCCGTCAATGTATGACCGCATGTCTGAGTGTGAAAACGGAGCATCATAGAGCGTTCTTTCTGAGCATTGAACCTTTCTTTCATGATCTTGGCCCAGAGACGCCGGGCCGCCCGGAATTTGGCCACTTCTTCCAGTAGATTATTGTTGGAAGCAAAGAAGAAGGAAAGCCTGCCCGCAAAGGCATCAACATCCAGTCCAGCTTTGATAGCTGCCTCAACATAGGCAATTCCATCAGCCAGAGTAAAGGCTATTTCCTGTGCCGCACTGGAACCGGCTTCCCTAATATGGTAACCGCTTATACTAATGGTATTCCAGCGGGGAACACTTTCCTTACAATACGCAAAGATATCCGTGATCAGCCGCATCGAGGGCTGGGGCGGGAAGATGTGCGTACCCCTGGCAATGTATTCCTTGAGTACATCGTTTTGAATGGTGCCGTCCAGCTTGCTGATATCGGCTCCCTGTTTTTTAGCCACTGCAATGTACATCGCCAGCAGGACAGCAGCGCTGGCATTTATCGTCATAGAAGTACTGACTTTCTCTAAAGGAATCTGGTCAAAAAGGGTTTCGACATCCGCTAGAGTATCGATGGGGACACCGACTTTCCCTGTCTCTCCCTGGGCCATCGGATCATCTGAATCATACCCAATCTGGGTCGGTAGATCAAAAGCAACACTCAGTCCAGTTTGCCCTTGTTCCAAGAGGTAGCGATAGCGTTTGTTGGATTCTTCCG
>JABHWQ010000188.1 GCA_018657655.1 Chloroflexota bacterium
GAGCGGCACCGAGCCGATCTATAACCTGATCGATATTTTCATGGTTCCGGTTACCGATAACCATGTCCGCATCGTGGCTGATACTTGGGATACCTTCACCGATGTCGAGGTCTTCCGATTTGGCGTTCCCCATGTGAAGATGCAGGAAGCGCTCGATTTCTATGAAGGAGGCCTCCGGCTTCTCAAAGACAGGCTTGAGAAACTGACCGGGAACCAGATCACCGATCAGGCATTGAATGAAGAAATCGAACTGGCCAATAAGGAGCGGGATCTTTTCAACCAGATCGCCGAAATGCGAAAGGGTGAGCGTCCCCCGATATCGAGCCGAGATTTTGTTACTCTAAACCACGCTTCGCTCCTCCTGGACCGAAAGGTAATGGTCGGCTTACTAAAAGAGGTAGTCGATGAACTCAAAGGAATAGAGACCGCGGCGAGCGCAGGTCCGAGGTTAATGATCATGAGCACTACTCTGGCTCATGGGGACTACCGGGTGTTCGATATGATCGCTAACGCCGGGGGGCAAGTGGTTGTGGAAGAATCAGGGGAAGGGATCAGGCACTTCACCGAGAAAGTGAACGTCAATGGAGACCCTATCAAGGCGCTGGCTGATCGCTACTTCTGGAAGCGTGTGCCCCCGGGGTGGTTTCGCCCCGGTCACGAAAGACAGGCCAATGCTATCAAAGTCGCTACTGACTATAAAATCGATGGTGTGGTCTGGTACCAGATGATGTTCAGAGAATCGGATGAGATGGAATCATTCTGGTATCCTGAAGTCCTCAAAAAAAACGTCGGTGTGCAAATGCTTAAACTGGTATCCGACTATGACTCCACTGAGAGAGGACAATTCATCACGCAGATCGAGACTTTTATTGAATCACTTAAGACAAGTAAAACAATACGTTGAGAACGCAAAGTAATACTTACAAAAGATGTTGAGGAGAGCAGAGTTCTGGATTGGAGGTGAAGCTGTGGTTCAAGTATCAATAACCGAAGAGACTGGCGAACGATGCCTTAGCCCTGTTTTAGCCTTTGAGCTTAGTGTGGTCACTCCTAGTTAGGAGGATACCATGAGTTTATTCGATGCATCGAAACGATTGCAGAAAGTATTCGCTGCTCAGGACAATCAAGCTCTGCAGGAAGCCTACGATACGTGGGCTGAGACGTACGAACAGGATATGTTTGATCTCGGTTATAAGATCCCTGTTGTCATGTCCGGTTTAATCGGGCGTTATGTGAGACCCAATGGTGCCTCGATATTGGATGCGGGGACAGGTACTGGTCTTTTGGGCGAGACAATGACCGTACTAGGTTACAGGAATCTGACAGGTATAGATCTCTCACAGCGCATGTTAAAAGAAGCTGACAAAAAAGATGTATATCAAATCTTGCGACAAATGACTTTGGGAAATCGCTTGGACTTCCCTGACAATACTTTTGATGCAACTATTTCTCAGGGCGTTTTCTCGGTAGGTCATGCTCCTGCGAGAGCCTTTACCGAACTAATACGTGTTACCAAAACTGGCGGATACATCATCTTCAGCGTTCGGGTCGATGCACTTGAGTATTATGATGCAGTTAAAGAAGAATGGGAAACCTTACAGGAAGAAAGTGAATGGCAGAGAGTTGAGGTGACCAAAGCTTTCCAGAACTTCCCTACAAGCGAACCAGAGGTCAGGAACAAAGTCTTGGTATATGAGGTCTGCTGAGCTAATTTGAGAAGAGCTTTCGATATATGAATGAATTAAAGCAACTATAATTCTGGAGATTCATGTTAATCACATGAGTTTGTTCAGTAAACATACGAGTGTGCACACGGTAAATCTGATTCCCTATAAAGCTTCTGTTGAAGGAGTGGTTTCTTGGTACCATCAGTGATAATTATATTCAGTCGATCAGGAGGTAATCATGGATTATAAAGAATTATTCAAACTCTGTAGTTATTCTGAAGACCTGCTAATTAAAGACGCTCCCAGAATCGAGAAGGCCCTGGAGAAGGCCAAGCTTGGGCCTGCCGATATCGAGATCGGCATGGAGCGGTTGGACAAGTATTTCTGGATGGAATCGGCAGGGGTACGGAAATGTTGGGGTATCTGGTTGAAGCAGTTTGTTGATATAGCCAACTGCCGTGATGAACATGAAAAGGTCGTCTATTACAGTTTTCCCCTTGAGGCCAAAATGGGCGGTGCCATCAATCTAGCCGGGCATTATGCCCACAGTCCGGAATTTGTTCTGCTGTTCCTTCTGGGGCTGATGTTTGGTAAGGTGGGTCCCTACTTTGACCTGGCTGAGCAAAATGGAATGCCACCCACCAGCGGGATGTGTGGTGTTAACAAGATGCGGTTGTCATCAATGATAAGTGGCATCGTCGATCCGTATCCGGATGTTGTCCTTGTCTCCAGTTTTTTCTGCGATAATGAAGCTAAAACGGATGAACTGATCGACTATCATTTCCCGGGAGTGCCGCGCATTTTTGTAGATAACTCCCTGGATGCTAACTGGGATGAGTATCCCAATATGTACCCGGAAATCGGTGAGCGTCGCGTCTCATATCTGTCTTCCAATTTCAAACACACCATTGAACGTCTGCGTGAGGATCACGGCATCATACTGACGGACAAGCATTTTAAGGATGCCGGAAGATCAATGGGCTCCGTATTTTTCGATTTCCAGGAGGTCCTGGAATGCATGAAGGCCGATCCTATTCCAGTACCGAACAATGATATGCTCCTCTTCTACATGCTCACAACAATGTCCGAGCGCCGCACCATGGAAGAAGGACCGGAAGCGGTCAAGCTATTAGCTCAGGATGCCAGGAGGAGAGTAGAAAAAGGTGAAGGTGCCACGAAGAAGGGAGCAGCCCGAGTGGCTCAGGCTATGCCATGGTACTCTGATCCGGAGATCAATCAGATGGTGGAAGAAGCGGGACTGGCTCCGGTTGTCTCGCCTTTCTATTGGGTACATCCCAAGGACCTTACCAAGAGCAAGTATAGTACGTACGAAGATAAAGCTGCTGAGACATTCATGAGGATGGGCCTCACACACAGCACCCCGGGCCTGATTTTCCGCCTGAAGGAATGCGTCAAGTTCTTCGAACTGGATGG
Organism: Chloroflexota bacterium; assembly: GCA_018657655.1. Taxonomy (GTDB): domain Bacteria; phylum Chloroflexota; class Dehalococcoidia; order SZUA-161; family SpSt-899; genus JABMQN01. The sequence goes on from JABHWQ010000188.1 coordinate 3,102, forward strand.
CATACTATGGAACGCGATGTACACTTGTCGACCCGTTGGAGGACATCCTATCATTATCAAGAAGCATATGGAAGAAGCTGGTGTACCTCTCCTAATTGTCGAGACTGATCAAATGGACAGTCGCGATACACCTACGGAGGCGCTGAGAACACGCATTGAGACATTTGCCGAAATGTTGAAGATACGCAGGATGGAGAAGGTATCCGGATAGATATTGAATCAGACTGCATTGCCAGTGATTCAAGAGACGAATGAGAACAGTATATTTCGATAACGCTGCTACAACGCGGGTACATCCGGAAGTTGTTGAGGCGATGCTGCCTTACTTGCAGGAAGTCTATGGTAACGCACACTCTGTTCATAGTTGGGGCAGCAGGACGGGTGAAGCAATTGAAAAGGCGCGCTGTAAGGTGGCAGACCTTATCATGGGACGACCCGAGGAGATCATCTTCACTGCTAATGCTACCGAGGCAAGCAACCTGGCAATCAAAGGCCTAGCGCAAGCTTACCGAGATAAGGGTAGGCATATAATCGTATCATCCATCGAACACACCCCGGTGTTGAATTCCGCCCGGACCCTCGAACAGGCCGGATTTGAGGTCACAGTTATCGGTGTGGATGAACATGCATGCGTCAAACTCCCGGAGTTGGCCGATAGTATTCGGGAAGATACGATCCTCGTTTCAATCCAGCATGCCAATGGAGAAGTCGGCACAATCCAGGATATGGCTGCTATATCTGAATTACTGAAAGGCAAAGATATCCTTTTTCATACCGATGCCGAGTCCTCTGCCGGTATCATTCCCTCCAATGTCGGGGAGTTGGGGGTCGACGCAATGAGTCTGGCTGCAAATACGTTTCATGGCCCCAAAGGAGCTGGGGCGCTCTGGCTTCGCAATGGTGTGGATATTGTTCCGCTAATCGAGGGGGGTATCGCAGAAAACGGGCGAAGAGCGGGAACGGAGGATGTGGCGGCCATTGTTGGAATGGGGAAAGCCTGCGAGCTGGCAAAAACAGAGATGCCGTCTCGGATCGATCATTCTCGTCACCTACGAGATCGGTTGATCGAAGGGTTGAGTTCCAGGATAGACAATATTGTTCTGACCGGGCATCCTGCAAACCGACTCCCCAGAACTGCCAGCTTTTGTGCCAAGTCTGTTGAAGGTGAGGCAGTATTGGCTTTTCTTGATGCTGCTGGGATAGCTGCAGGCAGCGGCGCAGCATGTGCTTCCGATGTACTCAAGAACTCATCACACGTACTTGGAGCAATGGGACTGCCAGCCGAATTGGCTCGAGGGGCGCTTCTGTTTACTATTGGGATCGAGAATGATGAATTGGACATAGATTATGTCATAGATGTGTTGCCTCCGATAATAAAGAATCTCAGGAACGGTAATTCCAATGCCCGCAATGATGTATTGTGATAACTTGTCCAGAAACAGCAATGCCGAATTACATAGAATAGGGGAATAGCTGATGACAAAAAAGATCGGAAATCCTGCAGATACCCCAGTTGAAGTTTACCATTGGTGGCACGATCGTTGGTGCGAGTATTTAAATTCAAATTACAAAGACAAGTTTGTGGAAACCGGCTTAGCGGGATTAACGTGCACGGAGCGAAGTCCTGATGCTCCAGATGGGTCGGGTGGATTAAGCTATACCTTCGCTACGGATGGCTCGGTGAGGTTCATCCCGACAGATGACAGCGCCGATGCGATTTGTGAGTACGATTCTTATGAGCTGGGAATTCGTTGTTTGGGAGATCCAAACACCAATGCAGGTGAACATATTAAAGCGGGTAGATTTCGGATGGTGAAAAGCCCGGAAGTGTTTGCCATGATGATGCCCATTCAACCTCTAATGAGGGAAGCGTTCCGAGTGGCCATTGAAGATGCCGAAAAAGAATTTGATGTAGAGTTACCCAAGTATTGGTAATTAGCTCACCAACACAATGGCTCCGAAAGGGCACTTTTCTTCACAGACCTTGCACAGGTCATGATGGCGGGCCGATCGTTTACAACTTGACCAGTTGATCACGTTGACATTACCGTCCGTCACTTGGAGGACCGGCGGCAATGGGTCTCGATGAGTGATCCGGCCACCAATGCTAATAGTTGTCAGCGCTCTCTCGCAGATTACAACGCAGTCCCCACAGCCGGTGCATCTATCATGATCCACAACCAAGTCGGTGCCCTCAATTCTCTCGCCAGCACCTAGTGCTTCTTCAAGGGATTCAAACGAACCGGCAAAAACTTCCTTTAGAAGATGCGGGCAATCTCTAGGGATTTTTTGCCTGCTGAGAAGCTCAAAAGCAAAAGCAAAGCATGTAGAGGATCCACACTCTTTACAGTTTGTGCGTGGCAGTAGCTTTAGTATTTGCAATGGCTGAAGTGATTTCCGGTATGTCAATATCTTTCCTCACACGAGAAGAGCCAACAGCGGCGTGATTGAATTCTCAGTTTTATGGATTGTGGCTTCAATTCGCCTCAAATTGAGCATTGGCACTGTAATCCAATCGTATCTGGTAAGTGACGTTGAATAAGGGCTTGGAGGCATGTACCCGATTCCGTTTTTGCACTTATGAAATGTCTTGGTTCGTACGACCACTGTGGCTATCTCGGAGTGAACCTCGACACAATCTCCGTCGCGTACACCCAATCTATCCATATCAGCCGGAGACATCCACAAACGAGCCGAGAC
>JABHWQ010000442.1 GCA_018657655.1 Chloroflexota bacterium
AAGTCTTCGAGTTGTATGAGCGCGTGAGGATAGAGTTGGTGTACTGCCATGATGAATTCTTCAACGAATTCATCGTATGCATCTCCTCGCAGTCGCCGTTGCCGGAGGCCTATATACAGCGGATCGTTCAGCAATGCCTCGTTATTTGTGCCGATGTCGAGGGTGACCGGGAGAGAAATGGAAGGATCAATACCGGCGCAGGCTGTGTATAGAGCGAGCTTGCCCACCGGGATGCCCATGCCGTCTGCACCCAGGTCACCGAGTCCAAGAATTCGCTCCCCATCGGTGACGACGATGAGCCGGATGTCTTTGTCAGGCCAGTTCCGCAAGACATTTACCATTTGTCCTTTATCCTTGGCGGAGAGAAAAACGCCTCGTGGGGTTCGATAAATGTGCCCGTATTCCATACATGCCTGTCCTACTGTGGGGGTGTAGAGGATCGGCAGCATCTCTTCAATGTGATCCTGAACAACCCGGTAAAACAGGGTTCTGTTTCTGTCCTGCAGAGCCATCATGTGGATATATTTTTCCAGGTCGGAGGTCTTCCTATGGAAGTTCTCCATAATACGCATTGCCTGTTCTTCCTGTGTATGAACACGCGGTGGTAAAAGCCCACGAAGATTAAGTGCGTCACGCTCTTCTTCTGTAAAAGCTGTCCCTTTGTTCAGATGGCGATCACGGAGTAAATTCTTTCCTGTGGGGAAATCACTTATATCAATCTTATTTTCGTTCATGGGTCTTGTTCAGAGACATGGGTGGATTCAATATAAATATTGACGGAGATGTGATAAAAAATGATCATGTGAAGCAGGAAGTCTGGTGAAGATTCCTCACGATTCGTACCAACATGTTGCGAAGATGGTTAAGCGTGGAATAGCCTGACTGGCAGCTTTCTCTCCTCAATGCTATTCAATTATAACCTGTCTGGACTAATATATTCCCCGTACTTTTCCTTTGCTGTAAGCAGTCGTTGTTTTTGAGCTTCCAATGTCTCAAATAGTATTTTGGGGGTATCGGATACCTGTGTTTGGTAAATTTTGGTTATCCTTTCGATTTTGGCTAGGTGTTCCGGAATCCTTACTGTGAACTGCTCTTTATATTCGTCCATAGTATATTCATGTTGAAGAACAGTTTTAAATATCGGCGCTAGATCTGCGTATTTTGGTATCCGGCCGGTGGGCGTTTCGATGGTTTCAACTTCGCCGTTAACCCTGAGCTCCATCCACTTGAACCAGACTTTCTTGTCATTTTTTTCATTCAGGAATTGTCCGTCTTTTCCCGTGATGAAGTAATTTACTGAAAAGATGGCAGGCGGATTGTTGAGGCCCTTTCCGAAATCCAGATTATCCTGGATATATCTTCCGATAGGTACGGAGAGAAAATCCAGATTGGACATCGGATTGAATTCTCTCACCCCTTCTTTGCCCAGAGTGGCCGCAGTGGTCTCTGATTCCAGGGCTGCCCCTTTGGTAATAATTCCGTGTACCCAGTCAAAGGCTTCTTCTACCGGAACGCAGGTATCTGAATCCCTGCCTCCATAGACTACCCCGCTTACAACCACACCTTTAGGATCATCGAGTGTTGGGTCCAGGTTTGGCAGAATATTCAAATCAAGTGTGAATCGGGCGTTGGGATGAGAGCATGGGATTTCTTTTTCCTTGCCATCTTTTTTTCCGTTGAACCATTCACCGGAGTGATTGTTGCCTTTCTCCGGAATTGCGGTTCCCATTTCAGTCCAATAGAAATCTCCATTGTCGTCGTAAAGAACATTGGAGATGATAATCTCACCAGGGTTTTTTAGCGCTTGCCATTGAATGGGGTCATCTTTCTCGTTTACTCCCTGGATTATTCCAAACATCCCCTTTTCCACGTTGACCGCTCTGACTTGCCCATCATTTTTTCTGAGATAAGCTATATCATCGCCGACTATCGTCTCTCCCTCCAACATGGCCGTAGAAGTCTTGCCGCACATGGAAGGGTATGCACCTGAGAAATAGGTTACCCTGTTATTAGGGCCGTGGATTCCCATAACTAGCATGTGTTCGGTGAGCCAACCTTCCTCGGAAGCCCGCCTGATAGCCAGCCGCATTGCCAGCTTTTTAAGTCCGATGGTATTACCACCGTATTGGGTATTTGTACTGTAAACAGTATCTTCGGTTATATCAATGTAGATTCTGCGTTTATCGAGGTTTTTGGAAACGTTTCTCTCGTCAACTTCACCCTGAGAGTGGACGAATTTGAAAAAACGAGCCGATGATCCTTGCCTTATGAATTCTTCGTAACCTTGCCTGTAGAGAAGGTCTTCACTGTGGGCCACATAGGCGGAATCAGTTATTTGAACGCATGGCATGGAGAACTCGGAGTTGGTTGGCCCCAGGCAGAAGAATCGTACAAATAGCTCCCTGCCTTTCATTATGCCCGTTAATATCTCGTGAACCTCTGTGTATCCCTGGTCTCTATTGCGAGTACTGATCGATTCACCGAGGTCTATACCATCAGTTACAAGTATGTTGGTATGAGCTTTATCACGGCCCTGGTCACCATAGGCGTCAAAGTGGATGGTGTGTCCTTCCGGTGCAACTTCGATCTCCTCACCGTTTCGTATGGAGGTTTCCCTGATGTACTTAAGGTCTTCAGCGGAATCCGT
>JABHWQ010000259.1 GCA_018657655.1 Chloroflexota bacterium
AGGTCAATGGCAGAAACCGCTATCGAGGGAATATATCAGGTAGATGCTGCCGGGGACTTCATTTTTGTGAATGATGCCTACGCCAAAATTCTTGGATACAGCCCGAATGAACTATTAGGAAAACATCATCATATAATAATCCCTGATGAGAGCATTGAAGATGCAGTAGAAATCACAACAGCAACCACATCGGGCCAACCCCACAAAGGAGAGTTTGCGCTCAAGCATAGACTTGGCCATTTGGTGCCGGCATATTTCAGTATGGTCGCGCTGGAGTGCTCAGGCCAGGAACCTGGGTTTACAGGCATTATCCATGATATCACCGAACGCAAACAAGCAGAGACGGCGCTGCAAGATAGTGAGGAGCGGTACAGGTCAATGGCAGAAACCGCTATCGAGGGAATATATCAGGTAGATGCTGCCGGGGACTTCATTTTTGTGAATGATGCCTACGCCAAAATTCTTGGATACAGCCCGAATGAACTATTAGGTAAACATCATCATATAATAATCCCTGATGAGAACATTGAAGATGCAATAGAAATCACAACAGCAACCACATCGGGCCAACCCCAGAAAGGAGAGTTTGCGCTCAAGCATAGGCTTGGCCATTTGGTGCCGGCATATTTCAGCATGATCGCGCTGGAGTGCTCAGGCCAGGAACCTGGGTTTGCAGGCATTATCCATGATATCACCGAACGCAAGCAAGCAGAGCAGTCGCTGCGGGAGAGCGAAGAACGTTTCAGGGGAGTGATTGAAAACTCCTCTGACGCCATTCTTCTATTGGATGAAAACGGCACTGTGCGCTACGAAAGCCCGGCGTATGAACTCATGCTGGGCTATACGGCCAAGGATGGCACCAGCGGAGGTTTGTACGAACCGGTCCACCCGGACGACCTCCACATCGCAGAAGCGGGATTTGCTGAGATGGCTGCGAATCCCGCAGGGAAGACCTCACGATGTGAGCTAAGGTTTCAACACAAAGGCGGTACGTGGCTCACGCTTCACATAGTGGCCAACAACCTTCTCGGCAATCCGGCGGTTCAAGGTTACGTCATACATATACGTAATATTACCGAGCGTAAAAAAGCTGAGGAGGCATTGCGGTATCGAGTCCAGTTCGAAAACTTGATCTCTACCCTGTCAACGAACTTCATCAACCTTGACCCGGAGGAGGTTGATAGCGAAATAAACCGTGCCTTGAAGACTATCGGAGAGTTCGCCAGTGTTGATCGAAGTTATGTTTCATTGTTCGACAGAGACCCTTCCAATATGAGCATCACTCATGAATGCTGTGCCGAAGGGATAGAACCTCAAATTCAAGACCTTCAGGGTATAAGCATCGAGCCTCTTGCATGGAGCATGAACATACTCCAGCAACTCAATAACCTTCATATCCCACGCGTTGCTGATCTACCCACCGAAGCAGCTATGGAAAGGGAGCTTTTCCAATCCCAGGATATCAAATCCGCAATCCTGGTGCCGATGGCCTTTGGGGGATTTTTCATGGGATTCCTCGGTTTCGATTCGGTGCGATCTGAGATTTCATGGTCGGATGATAGTATCAAATTGCTCAGAATGGCAGGAGACATCTTTGCTAATGCCTTGATGCGTAAACGGGCTGAAGAGGTTTTGCAGCAAGCCTACGCCGAAGTAGAGCAACGGGTTGTAGAGAGAACTGCAGAACTCGCCGAATCCAACAGACAACTGCAGGAAGAGATCACAGAGCGCAAGCGAACCGAAGAGGCGTTGAGGGAAAGCGAAGAGAAGTACCGCATGCTCGTGGATAACAGCGCAACTCCCGTCACATATTATACGGTCGATGGTCAGATTCTGTTCGTCAACACGATCGGGGCCAAGAACCTTGGAGGGAAACCTGAAGACTTCATCGGGAAATCGATAGCTGAAGTGCTCCCCGAACTAACTGATGTTATGACAGAGAGAATTCACCTCATCGTCAAACATGGGACAAAAACTGACTATGAAACTCTGGTGTCTATTCCCTCGGGTGATCGCTGGTTCTTATCAAATCTTCAACCCATTACCGATGCTAGCGGCAAGGTCTTCGCCATACAGGCGGTCTCTCAAGATATTACCGAGCGAAAGAAAGCTCAGGAAGCACTACAAGCTAGCGAAGAACGATTCCGCTCCATCACAGAAAACGCCCACGATGTCATAGTTCTGGTAAGCATGGAAGGGAAAACCCTTTATGCCAGCCCTTCGATCGAACGCGTAACAGGATACACCGCTGAAAACAGGACTAACAATGCATTTATGGAGCTTGCTCACCCCGATGACATACCTGCCGTGGAGAAGAACTTTGCCAGACTCGCCAGTAACCCGGGGTCAGTCGAATCATTTGAATTACGGCTTCAACACAAAGACGGTTCGTGGCGCTGGGTAGAGGGAATCGCTAAGAATTTCCTGGATGATCCCAGTGTACAGGCGATTGTCGGTAACTACCGGGACATCACCGATCGCAAGCAGTCTGAAGAGGCGCTGCAAAAGAGCGAGGAGAGTTATAAAGAACTCTTCGCCAGCACCATCGATGGATTGTTTGTGATAGAGTCAGAGGCAATGACCGCCATACTGGTAAATGAAACCGCTGCCAAGCTCTTTGGTTTTGATACCGCCGAAGAAGCCATCGGTTCCAAACCCCTGGAGTTTGTTCACCATGAGGACAGGGACAGGGTTCTGCAGGTCATCGCCGAGGATGTGTTCGAAAAACATCTGCGGGATATCGTTGAATGCCGGATGATAACCAAAGACGGCAGAAAAATATGGGTGGAAGCCGTCGGCACAAAAATCGAATATCAGGGCAGAATGGCCGGACTGATTTCGTTCAGAAACATCACCGGGCGCAAATGGGCTGAAAAAGCATTGCAGGAAGCCGAAGAAAAATGGACCGCACTGGTAAACAATACTCTGGCAACAATACTGGTTATATCGATCGATGGGATAATCCTCTCTATTAATCGAGCCTATCCCGGACATGCGATGGATGATGTAGTAGGAACAAGCTGCTATGACTACTTACCGCTCAAACACCAGGAAAAAGCAAAAAAGCTTCTGGAAGAGGTATTCGAATACAGAGAAGCCCGGCGTAGCGAAGCGATCATCATGCTTGAGGAAGGTGAAAGGACATGGCTGGATATCAGTATCACTCCAATGAAAGAATTCAATCGGGTTACCGCTGCGATCTATATCACTACCGATATCACCGATCGTAAACGGAGCGAGCGACAATTACAGCAGCATGCCACCGAACTGCGCCGGGCAAATGAGGAACTGGCCCAGTACGCCGAAGTAACCTCCCACGATATCTGCACACCACTGCGAGCAATTCGATACTATACTCACCTTTTGCGCAAAGATATGGAAGACACCTCCATCGATGATCCTAAAGGCTACCTCAACACCATAGACAGTGCCGTATTTGAGGGCGAAGAGCTGGCTCAAAACCTGTTGGCCCTCTCACGCGTCGGGCAGAGCGATCTATGCTCAGAAAAAGTAGATACCGGAGCACTGCTGGAGAAGATCATTACCGCTGCCGGGCTGCCAGAGGATGTAGAAGTAACAAAGAAAAAGGAATGGCCCGTCATCGACGCCGATCCCACACTATTGGGCCAGATATTCCGCAATCTTATCGATAACGCCGTGAAGTTCAATAGTAGTCCCCATAAGCGAATCGAGTTAAACTGGGAACTCATCGAAAACGACAGCTATGAATTTACCGTGAAGGATAACGGCATCGGTATCTCCCCCCGCAATCACGAGGAGATATTCAACGTGTTCCGGCAACTGCATCATCGATCAGAATACCAAGGCACAGGCATCGGATTGTCCATTGTGAAAAAGGCAGCAAGCAAACTGGGGGGTTCGGTTCGAGTGAAATCAAGGGCGGGTAGGGGGAGTACTTTCGTGGTGACCATTCCCAAGCACCCGGAACAAGCCCAAAGTGATCCCGCACCCAAACCGGACAAAACTCTGTTGAAATCACTACGAAAATGCCGAAAACGATCATCCGGTTAAGATCCTCTCTCCCTCACGGTGTTTTTGGCGCAATAATATCAAACCTCTACCAGAATATTACCAATTTGTTACCATTACCCCTTCTAAATTTACCTGGCCTTTTGGGCATTAATGCTACAATACGCCACTAAGACAACAGAATTCGTCAAGTACTGCAACAAAAATTGGTGCAGTCACCCGGTAAGGGAGGTGGTAGATACTACTATGAAGACAGATCTCAACAGCTCTGCTATAATATCCGAAAAGATGAAAGCCATGCGGACGAAACAACAGGAGCCAGCCACTATGCGACGCAAGAACGGAGAAATACGGGTAATGGTAACGGACGATCATGCCATATCCCGTGCCGGACTGGCCGGAGTGCTACAGGCCGAACCCGATATTACAGTTATCGGCGAAGCCATCGATGGCCGGGATGCCATCAGTAAAGCCATGGCCCTCAAGCCCGATATTATCATCATGGATGTCCTGATGCCTAGATGTAACGGTTTGGAATCGATGATGGAGATGAAGCACCGTCTTCCCCACACCAAAGTGATCATGCTTACCATCTCGGAACGCGAAGATCATTTGTTCCAGGCGTTGCGATTCGGAGCGCAGGGTTACCTCTCCAAAGCAGATGCGATCGAGGATATTGTAGTTGCGGTGAGAGGAGTCTGGGATGGTAAGGTTATGCTTTCGCCTCCCCTGGCCACCAAACTGGTTGCCGAGTTGCATGACGATCCCGAACAACCCGCACTCAGTAGAAGGGAAATACAGGTACTGCAAATGCTGGGAGAAGGATTGACCAACACCGAAATATCCCAGAACCTCTTCATCAGTGAGAGCACAGTCCGAACCTACGTCCATCGGCTCATGGAAAAGTTAAGGCTGAAAAACCGCGGCGAGATAGTTGTCTACGCTGCCTACCACCCTTTTGCCAAAACAAACAATCCTCCACCCACCAGGACCAGCAAGAAATGAACCTGGCCCTCCTAAAATCAACGGTTGATCCCCTCTTCCCCCAGCAGGGAGAGGGGATTTTTTATGCATCCATCCCCGTTCCTCCATGTAGCGCGAGGCTTTAGCCTCGCTCATTGCGATCCTGAAGGATCGCGCTACGAAATCCTTTATCATAATACCATCGCAAATATACGGTTTTGTTAGGGAACCTCTGATCAACCCCCTGTATCCCCCAGTCTTGGGGGACTTTTATACCTGGGGGACACCCCCAGACCCCCGAAGTCACCACTTATTCAGAGCTTCCTTAGCTTTGTGAGACTGTCTACAAGCTGGATATGTAGTTCCGTCCACCGAGCCGGAAGCCACTTCTCTGCCACCCCTCTGGATTCCCGCTTTCGCGGGAATGACATGTTCAAATCTCATCTTTCAAACAATAACCATTAGGCCGTAGACACATACTCCCCCTCGGCCCCAACAGTGCACTGATATCCCTCCCAATCAGCGCGTTTTGCAAAATTATCTGTTTTTAACAATTCGGTAACTTGGGGCTCAAAAACGCAATTCCGCTGCATGGTTTTACGATGCACTGCCCCGCTTTGTCGCGGAAATCGTGTCACGAATCCGCTACATAATTGCCACATTCTGTCTACAAAATTTGGACGTTTTAACGACAGACAAAACCCAATAGGTGACCTGCCCCCAGTTATTGTACCACCCCCAATGTTAGAGATGGGAGGAAAGCTGGCTGGATTGTCTCA
>JABHWQ010000185.1 GCA_018657655.1 Chloroflexota bacterium
TAAGTCGGGAGTAGATATCGTTGTTGAGGCTACAGGTTCGTCGGAAGGAATCAATCAAGCAATTGAATTGTGCCAACCGCGCGGAAAGATTGTTCTCAAATCCACCGTTGCCGCATTGGGCAATTTCAATCTGGCACCAATGGTCATCAACGAACTGTCTATAGTAGGTTCCCGCTGCGGACAATTCAAGGATGGGCTAAAAATACTGGAAAAGTATCCGGATATGCCGATTGAGAGATTGATCACAGCCAGATATGTTATTGAAAATGCCAGGACTGCATTTGAGCATGCAGCTCAATCTGATACACTCAAAGTATTATTGGAAATGAGGTAATGCTCATTTGAATAGAAAGGTATCACAACAAACATTCGTACTTCGACTGTGCTCAGCACGAACGGCTAGTGGATTCCTCCTAACCTACCTACGTTCGCCCTGAGCTTGTCGAAGGGTGAGACGGAAATAGTCACAGAAATTTGTGCAAGTGGATACCAGATCAAGGCTTTAGTCTCGCCAAACGAAGCGACCCTGAAGGGTCACGCTACAAAATAGTGTTGTCAAACTTTATTCCGGTTCCTGATAAACAAACGAGGTGATAATGAAAATCATAGAATGGCAGGGCGAAAACATCAGAATGCTCGATCAAACTCGGCTTCCGCTGGAGGAGATATACCTTGAACTGACTGATATCCCCGCACTTTGTGAGGCCATCAAAGCACTACGGATTCGCGGGGCTCCGGCCATTGGTGTAGCTGCAGCTTACGGTCTGGCCCTGGGCGCAAACGCCATTAATAGCGATTCAAAAGAAGACTTCCTTTCCAAACTGAGTGAGGTTTCCGAAACTCTCGCGGCTACCCGACCCACAGCGGTAAACCTTTTCTGGGCTCTGGATCGAATGAATCGAGTCGCTCAACAAGGTTCAAGTGTATCGGAGATCAAAGAAGCTTTGATGAATGAAGTCAAGTTCATCGAGCAGGAAACCGACGAGGCTGACCGCAAAATGGGACAGTTTGGCGCTGATCTCATCGAGGACGGATTCACTATTCTTACCCATTGCAATGCCGGCGCACTGGCCACGGCCGGATACGGTACAGCGTTGGGAGTGATCAAAGCTGCCCATGAACAGGGCAAGAAGGTTCAGGTCTTCGCCGATGAGACTCGGCCTTTGCTCCAAGGCGCTCGAATCACCGCGTGGGAAATGATGAAAGAAGGGATACCAGTTACACTTATCACCGATAATATGGCCGGGCATTTCATGAAAGCGGGGAAGATCGATTGCGCGGTCGTCGGGGCGGACAGGATCGCAGCCAACGGTGATGTGGCCAATAAGATCGGTACATACAGTGTGGCAGTTCTGGCAAAGGAACATTCCATTCCCTTCTACGTAGCTGCTCCGGTAAGCACCATAGACTATTCGCTAAAATCGGGCGACGAAATACCTATTGAAGAACGAGATCCCATTGAGGTAACGTGTATTCGGGATGTGCGCATTGCGCCGGAAGGTGTCAAGGTGGCCAGCCCCGCTTTTGATGTAACGCCACATAAATACGTATCTGCTATAATTACCGAACAAGGGGTGGCCAGAGATCCTTACACCCAAAGCCTTGAGAGAATGCGGGCGGGATAATAGTGAATCAAACTGAAGGTGCAGTGTTGTCAAAAAGCATTGACTTGAACGCAAAAGAAATCAAACGACTTGCCACCAAGCTCGCTGATTTAGTAGGGATGTTCAGGAGCGGCAAACCAGTTACTGATTTCAATTGGTGGATGAGTCATCAAAGTACAGTTTCAATATTCAACCAAAAGGACGGATTGCCTGAAGGCCAGCCAATACTGGACGAAGTAGTTAGAGGCATTGTACAGCTGAATCCAAACATGCTTTCTGAGAGTGAGACTAGGACTCTATTGGTATTCGACTTCCTTCAAGCACATACAATTGATTTACCAGGGTCCCAACATCTAGAAGGCCAAGCATTGATAGACAAAACAAGGGATCAGCTAAGTGAATTGGTTAAAATTGAATCTTGGCAAGATATCGATATACCAATATCGAATCTCCAGCTCGAAGGCGATCCAGCCAAACTCGGTTCTGTTACTTTTTTAAGCATCGCAGAAAAGGAATTTGAAAAATGGTTCGGGAGCGCGCCCCTCGCTGAGAAGATTCCAAAATTCGAAGTTGTAGCCCGAGTCCATGCGCCGGGGGATCGGGACAGAGCTCGCGAGTACGCGAGGGCCCACGTAAGCCAAGCAATAGAGATACTAAGGGCATTTTGCTTCCCGTTTGGGGATTCAAGTGAGTCTTGGCAGATCGGCATAGTTGGGGAGATTATCTCCAATGCCTTGACCCCAATCAGAATGAACGGGCAGCACTCTTTCCTAATCTGCGCACAAGCTCAACCAGAACTCAAGAAACAGATTTTGAACCAACTCGAACCGCGACAGTGGAACCTGATTGAGCAGCTTGTTCAAAAAACCAAACGCAGTACTATGGAAAACAAACTTATGTTGGGCATTCACTGGCTAGGAGAAGCCACAAAGCCAGATACAAAGGTCTCCAGATTCATAAAAATATGTACAGCGCTGGAGGCTCTTGTCGGCGGAGAACCTGAAGCAAAGGACCTTAAA
>JABHWQ010000342.1 GCA_018657655.1 Chloroflexota bacterium
AGAATTGCTCGGGCAATAGAAAGTCTCTGCTGCATACCCCGAGAAAAAATCCCGACTCGATCGTGGAGGCGGTTTCTCAATTCGACCTGATCAATGACCTCAAGGATGCGTTGTTCCAAATTGGGAACGTCGTACATCTTGCCGTAGAACTTGAGGTTCTCATAAGCAGTGAGATTGTCATAGAGAAAGGTCTGATGGCTAACGACACCGATTTGGTGCCTAATTTTTATCGCTTCTTTGGTGATGTCCAGACCAGTCAGAAATATCTTCCCCTTCGAGGGTCTGGAGAGGGTCGCCAGCAATTTGATGAGGGTGGTTTTCCCTGCGCCATTCGGACCGAATACAGCAAGGCATTCCCCTCGGGTTATATTGAGATCGATGCCCTTCAATGCCCTATGGCTGCCAAAGGATTTTGCAAGTTGCTGGATCTCAATGGCATATGCACTGGTACTGCTGTCTTTACCCAAAATTCCCTTCTTCGATCCTGTCTCCTGGCTAACTAGTTTAATTCTGCTCTGTATTTGGCGTCAAGCTCTCGGCAATCTTCTTCTGAAATGTTCCCCATTTCATAATCAAGTTCCAGCTCTTCGAGCATTGAGCGGATAACGGCCTGATTAACTTGAGTTTCTTGATTTGTCTCGGTAGCTTCTTTCTTGGATTCTGCCTTAAATAAGGGATAACCCACGAAAAGGGCTGCACCGAGAAATAGAATTACGCCGATTAGGTAAACCATTTCAAGCTAACCTCGGAGTAGATACTTTTCGCTGTCTTTCCGGCCAAAATGCGATAATTGCTCCCAGAAGCAACACACTCCCGCCAGCCCACATTACGTTTACCATGAAATCGTCCGGATACAATGAAGAACCTATAACACCTATGGTTATAAGTATGATACCAATATGAACGATGAAACCCCCGTATCTAGGACGATTCCTCCAGATCAGTAACAAGAATGCCAGAAGATGATTCTCTCCCTTGGTGCGATGGCGTGTCCTTGTCCCTCTGAACCATTCCTGCAGTATGGTAAATAGAGGGAAACCACACACTAGAGCGGCCAGTGCATACCAGTTACCAATTCCTGAAATCAGAATAACCATCGTCGCTATGGAGCTAGCTAGGAACGGAAAAATAGCATTGTGTCGAAACAATGCGGAAGATGATTTTCGCCAACCCAGGAGAGGGCATATACCCATCAGGAATACCAGTACGAGGAGAGTCGGGCCGGCTGTCCGGTCGAAGAAATCTCGTTCAATGGCTACCTCTCTATTCGCAAGATCTTCAGCTAATCCCGGAATAATCGTGCCGAAGAATACAAACAGTACGATGAGCACCAGAATCAGGTTTGTGAACAGAAAGGCGCCTTCCCGAGAGATGAGAGATTGTGGCTTTGCTTCATTGACGAGGTATTGGCGACGCCATGCAATGGCGCCAGCTGATCCTGCCAGAATGATAATAATGAACGAAAGAACGTATGGAGGTACAGGCGAATTGTTAAATCCGTGAAGAGGTGACTCTTCGAGTCCTCCATGAGTAATGAAGGGGCTTAGCAATGTGAAAACGAAAGTGAAAACCGCCAAGAGTATAGTCCAGGGTTTCAAATAGCCTCTTTTGTGCTGAATGGCGATGGAGTGGACCAGCGCAGTCGCGAGCAGCCATGGCATCAAACCGGCATTTTCCACTGGATCCCAGGCCCAATATCCTCCCCAGTTCCCGACATCCCATGCCCACCATGCCCCCACGAGATTAGCGATTCCCAGAGTGCACCAGGAAAAGAGGGCCCACCTTCGAATTGCTCCGGTCCAATCATTGCTGTTGTGGCCTGAAAGAAGTGAACCCAGAGCGAAGGCGAAAACGATGGCAAAACCGGCAAATCCCAGAAATAGTAGCAGCGGGTGTATCAGCATCGCGGTATGTTGATATGTTTGCCCGAGGCCACTCATCACTGATGTTGGACTTTCTTCAAAAACATCGAGCCCAATGGTAACCAAGACGAGGAAGAATACCAGAATAATTGAGAGTATCCCAGTAGCATACCGCATTATGCCATTGAATGCTCTACGTTTCTGGAAAGTCAGGACGACTGCGAATACCGATATCAGCCAGCCCCAGAACATCAATGAGCCTGCTTTATCGGAGTACAACGCAGTCAGCTTGTAGATAAAGGGCATATCTTCACTTGAGTGCAGCGCAACGAGTTTGATATCAAAATCATTGGTGATAAGGGCGTAAAGCATGATCTCGAGAGCCAAGGTGAAGAAGATGAAAACGGCAATTATCCCGTTTCTGGCGCTGGCTGCCAGTTCCGGGCTTTTGTTGCGCACGCTTACTGCGGAGGCTATCGCAGAATAGACGGCGAACACAAGGGCGAGGATCAGAGTGGTATATCCGAGATCAGCCATACAAAAATCTCAATCTTCGGACTCATATTTTGAGGTACACTTCATCACGAGTTCGTCCGCGTGAAACACTCCATCGGCGTTGTATTCTCCCTCGACGACAATCTCTTTGTTTGCCTCAAACGTATGTGGCATGGTGCCTATATAGATCACGGGCAAACTGGATGACTCATCGGCAATAGCGAACCTGAGTTCTGGTTTTTGGGCGTCCCAGTCGATGGAGTCTTCGACAACATTGCCGGAAACTCTGACGTTCTCTCCGTATTTGGCTTCGCCCTTCTCGATGATTTCACTTACCGTATAATAGTACACGGAGCAACTGTTCAAACCGGCAAAAATAAGGATACTAAGAGCAACACAGATTGCCACTCCACTAATGATGTATTTCTTTCTGCGTAGCATTGCTTTTGATTTCTTCCAGTTCGAACCGAATAGTATCTTAAAAAGAAGTGGTTTCAGTCCCAAATTCAATTATACACTAGCGGAATTTGGCTGACCAATTTGGGGTAATTGAAGAGGGGTGAGGTATTGTCAGCCTTCGCATCGTTGACAGATATACCTAAAAGCCATTAAAATCATAAGGTCTGTTACGTGGCGCATTCGTCTAGGGGTCTAGGACACCGCCCTCTCAAGGCGGAGATCGGGGGTTCGAATCCCCCATGCGCTACCATCACTATCATCTAGCTTCGAAAATCCCTTAGAATCCACGTTTTCGGCGTTTTTGCAAACATTTTGCTAATCCGCTCGCGTTTAATCAACCAGTGAGATCGAGGCCTCCGATGCTGATGATCCAGGATTATGTAACTCTTACACGATCTGACACATGGGTGATCCCAAAGGACTCCGTTTATAGGAATCATTAACAGGACTCATTGCTATGTTGCGTGCAATATAGGGTAGCTCTGATCAAGCGTAGTTATCCCTCAATGATCGATTGCTTGGTTACATGGTTGTTGTGTGTCCAGAACCAGCTGACGTGGCCATCGAACGTATCAAAGTCCAGGTAGCCCGCGTCTATTAAGGAGTTGACTGTTTTGTTGACGAAATCTGGTTCCATTCCGGTGGCAACGGTGATCCGTTGGGCGAGCTCATCAGCCAGACTACTGCCGTCCCTGGGGAAAGTGCCTATTTCTGAGATAAGGTCCTCGGTAAGCAATTTGAAAATCAGCCTCATTCGATAGTCTCCCTCGACTCTGAGGGATTCATATGGCGTACCTTGGCCTTGCCGGACGCGTTCCTTGATTTCTTGCCAATCTTTGTCTCCCACTTGATCAAAGGCTGTTACAAAGTTGTCCATCTCAGTGGCGCTGAGCGCAGCTGTGCGCACAATGGCCCTGTTGGCATCGTAGAGATCCCAGTTTTCCGTGAGGATTTCCAGATCATACTGATCGATATTCTCCCGAATAGTGGTTCCGGGAAAAGGCGCTAGTAAATGGTAGCCATGCGGGATATCTAATTCCTCACCAAACTTACGGCTGTCCTTGAGGGTTTGCTGATTCTCACCCGGTAAACCTACCATGAAAGAAGCGTGGGGGCTGATGCCGGCTTC
>JABHWQ010000513.1 GCA_018657655.1 Chloroflexota bacterium
GCTGTTGCTGCTGCTGCTGCGCCTTTTGTTCTTTGGCCTGGAATAGCTTGACAACACTGTCGGCGCTGACAGCAACAATCCCATTGGTGGTGTAGGTTTCGAAAGTCGCATTCAGCCAATCTTTTACCGCCAGCAGCTTATCTGCTACCTGATCACTGCCACCGGCCTCAATGTACGATTCGGTTTCGTGGCACAGACGCTGTACCTCGCCCAATCCCAGCATGCCGGACTCGCCCTTGAGTGTATGGATAATTCTCTTGATCGCGCTGCGACTCTCGTCGTTCAGACCGTTCTTGTCCACATCGAGAATCAACCCTTCCAGCTCATCCATCACCGATTCCTGCCCCGAGAGGAATTCCGCCAGGATATCGTCATCCATCGCAATCGGCTTCTCCTCAGGCACGGAGTCCGCATCATCCCCGTCCCCAGCCTGTACTTCAATGCCCAGGGCCGCCGGAACGAGAGCGACAGCTTCCTGCTCACCCCTGCCCAGTGCCGCCTGCATCGCGGCCACGGTATCAGCCAGAACATTGAGAGTCTGAACTGCCTGTTCGGGATCCTGTATAATCATATCTTCAGCCATCGCCAGTGCCGCCGCAGCCATCTTGCCAAGCAGAGGAGAATCCTCGCCTGCGCATTCGGCAATCTTACCGAATGACTCCATCATCCTACCGACTGCCTGCAGGTCATGGGGGTCGGACATAACAACTTCCGCCGCCAACGCTTCGACCATAGTTCCGAGATCGGCCTTACTCACGTTTGCCTCCTCAAGTTAAATCACAATACCATAAACAATATTATTTCAGGTTATCAGCCATTCAGCACCGGCTTGTTCAACCGGCCTGTTTCCGCTGGTCAACCATGTCATCTGATTCCAACGATGCTGCGCTAATTCCCTCGAGTTTCCCGCTTTGCAGCAGGCCAATGAAAATCTTCACTATTCGCGCATCGAACTGACTGCCCGCCCCATTTTTGAGCTCATCCACAGCCTTGGTCACCGGCAGGGCGTTACGGTAACTGCGATTGCTGATCATTGCATCAAAACTGTCGGCCACACACACTACCCTGCCATCGAGGGGGATTTGTTCGCCAGCCAAGCCACGGGGGTAACCACGCCCGTCCCAGCGCTCGTGATGGCAGAGGACGTAATCGAGCACATCCTTGAGTTTCGGTATGTCTTTGATGATTTCGTAGCCAATAGTGACATGGCTTTTCATCAGTTCGTATTCCTCGCTGGTCAATTTCCCTTTTTTATTTAGCACATGGTCCGGTATACCTATTTTTCCGATATCGTGAAACAGGGTTCCGATATATGCCTGGTTCAGCTTTTCCTCATCCCAACCGAGTTCCCCTCCGATTGCCAGGGTGTACTGGCTGACTCTGCCGGTATGGCCTCTGGTGTAACTGTCCTTGGCGTCGATAGTCTTCACCAGGCTCTCGATAGTGGTCTCGAACAATTCCTTGAGCTGGCTGATCAGGCCGTTGTTGAAAATGGCCGTAACTGCAATCGAGCTGACCATGGTGAGCATGAACTTGTCGTTGCCACTAAAACCACCGGGCTTGTTGAATCCGACCAGAATGCCCAACGCTTTATCGCCATGCGTCAGAGGAGAGACTATCAGGTTGGTGGCATCGATCTCGTACTTCTTGAGTACCCTGATCATGTCCTCCCCAGGGTCGTTGTCAAACCAGGTACTGCCGCATTCCAGCCAGGAGACAATCTGGGGAGAGTCCATGCAATCCGCCTTTGAGCAATGCCGGCCACTTAAGTGCTCATTTACAGAGTAGCACTTACAGTAGCGCCTATCCCCGTCGCGCACTTTGATCACGCTGTACTGACAACCCAGCAGATGCGAAACGTGGGCCACCATCTCGTTGAGGATATGGGGCAGGTCGATGGCTGCGTGAATCTTGGAGATTACCGACTGAACCTGATCGACCGCAACGACATGGTTCTGCAACTCTTCGTAAGTTTTGTCCAGATCCTCTGTCGTCCTGTCTAGTTCCTGAGCCTTTTTATTCAGTTCAGTATTCTCACGACGCTTGTCCCGCACTTCAACCAGAGTAGACAGCAGATCATGGATTTTCAACGGTTTGCGCAGCAAGGTATACGCCCCGCTGTTGAGCGATGAGATCGAATTTTCCACATCGGCATAGCCCGTGAGCATAATCACAAAAGCTTCCGGATCCAGACTTTTGATCTTTTGCAGTACCTGTATCCCGTTGATCCCCGGCATATTAATATCCGTAACAATCGCATCAACACTGCCGGGTACGTAACTTTCGAGAGCCAACAAGGGATCGACAAATTGCAGGGTTTCGTACCCCTCGATCTCCAGGCAATCCCCCAATGACTCCAGGCATTCCCTGTCGTCGTCTATCAACATTACTTTCATCGATTCATTCCCCATCGATTCGAACCCCTTCGAAATCGCATCACATTGCATATAACCTGAGAATACCTTCATTGGAATCCACCTACAGCAATATCAATTACAAAACGCAATACTCCTGTTGCAGCACATAGTCAATATATGTGCCACTTGGAGCCACATCCGTAAAAGATTAACATATATTACGTTACGATTAGGGGAGATTCTGATTGGTGTGCTAAAATAATGAGCAGTTTTAAGGCTGGGCTTTCAATAATTTGGCGACTCTGCTATTTGTCCTTGAGTTTGTTGATCAGTGTATTGCGGCTCAGTCCCAGATACGATGCCACTCTCGACTTGTTGTCAGCAAACTTCTCCATCGCCTTGCGAATCACTCTCATTTCCACTTCTTTCATACTCAGTTCGTCTTCCGGGAACTCTATCCTCAATCCACCGCCCTCATCGGCGGAAACCATCTCGCCCGGAGCAAACACGTTCTCAGTGGCCAGAAAAGCAAGGTGCTCGGCCCTGACCATGGTGTCATCGTAGAGCAGCACAACCCTCTCGATGGAGTTAAGCAGTTCACGCACATTGCCGGGCCATGGATGCGCTTCCAGTATTCTGACCGCATCTGCACTGAACTTGGCGAACCGGCTTTTTTTCTGCGAGGCTATCCTGGCCAGAAACATCGTGGCCAGCGGTTCTATTTCCTGACGGCGCTCACGAAGCGGCGGCAGTTCAATTTTAGCCACGTTGAGCCTGAAAAATAAATCCTGGCGGAACGCACCTTCCCTTACTTCATCAAGCAGGTTGCGGTTGGTGGCGCAGATTATCCGGGCATCCAACTTGATCTTCTTTAAGCCACCCACACGATAGAACTCGCGTTTTTCCAGTAC
>JABHWQ010000461.1 GCA_018657655.1 Chloroflexota bacterium
CCCCGAAAGCAGGGTGGCATGGGTATTCTTGAGCAACCGGTTGGAAAGGGGTAAACGCTTGAGATTATCAATAGCCTGATTCATGGCGATGATATAATTTTGGACTTCTTCCCAGTCGTTCCGTTTTTCGGGATCGATATACTCGGCTTCTTGCAGGGCTTCGGAGACATTTGTTCGGGTGCCTTCGATGCGGCTGGAGGTGATGGCCTCCTTGGCGACGTGCATGCGAATAAAGAAATCGATATCGGGCACAAGTTGGGAGAAGGCATTGAGTTCGCCCAACTTGATATCCGCCTGGCTCAACAGGTTTGTCAAAGAGCTGTCACTGATTTGCCAGCCGATATTGATCCGATTTGGCAGAAAGCTCTGGTATTGATATTGCTGCTTGTAGGCGCCCGCTTCAAAATCCTTGATATCCATTAGATATTCCTGGCTGCTGCAACTATGGTTGATTATATTTGCAATTAACAGCTTTGCTGCAAATATAGCATCTCTTATTGGCACTTGCAAGGGGGAAAAGCCTCTTCATTTCCCCTCCGATGTTATCTTCCCACACTCGCTTCAATGATGTCTCTCTCCTCTTTGGTGAGGTCGTAGAGTTTGTAGACCAGCTCATCAATTTGCCGTTCCAGTGCTGAAACATTTGCTTCCGGGTCATCGGACTTTGCGGCGAGGATGCGCTCGACTAAGGCCTCGATGGGCTTAGGATCGTTTTCTACCAATTTGAGGGCATCCAACTCATTGAGAATAGTCTCGAATAGGAAGAGATCGGAGTCGATATCGTTCAGAAATCTTTGTCTGGCCTTGAAGGCATCCACCTTGTAGACCTTCTGATTTTTGGGGAGATTGACCTGAGCAAGGCGCTCCTCGAATTTCTGCAATTCCTCCTCAATTTCATCAAGGTCAGCTTCATATATCCGCTCTAGCAGAGCACGGTCCAAGATGTATTTGCCACCAGAATTGGTGATAAAGGTCTGGACTTTTTCGGTGACCGATTTGAAGTTGATGATACTCTGCCGGAAGGAACCGAAGGAACTCTCAAACCGTTTGACCAACAGTCGTCGCATGAAATCAAACAGGTTCCGCTGGGTGAGAGACTCCCTGTTCTCTTCTATACCCATTGTTTCTTCGTCGATATCAAATTGGTCGGTTTCATAAACAAAGGGCTGATAGATCGCCCCGGTAAATTCCCCGTCTTCTCCAAAGTAGTCCTCAAGCACCCTATCGTAAAACTCCGATTGTTCCGGGGTCAGTTCAAAGAAAACCTCAGAAGGGTCTTTGACTTCGGGGAGTTCATATATTTCCTGAGAGTATTCCGGGTCTTTTCGGAGATCAATCCGATTGCGCCGGATGGTTACCTGGGCGATAACGTTGCGAATGCTCGTGGAAAGATACTTGGACCTCTGTTTCACCCTGCCGAGATTTATGACACTATCACCAAAAAGGGATTCATAATCAGCAATGGCTGAAGAGCGCCTCTTGCCGTCGGGGGAGTTATGGTTCTTCCGAATGTTGGATAGCTTCTTGAAGGTTTGATTGTAAGATCGAAACCTACTATTAAGATCATTAGCTAAAGTGATATTTGATTTCCCAGGCACAATGAAAAGCTTGAGGAGAGAGAAAATATCGGCAGGCGAATTGTTAAAAGGAGTGGCTGTGAGTAATAACACGATCTTGTCCCGGCAGATATTGCTAAGGACTTCATAAGCTTCGGTATCCTGGTTTCTGAACCGATGTGCCTCATCAATGATGATCACTTCATATTCGTCATTTGAGTGCACCAAGTCCAGGGTCTTTCTGAGAGTCTCCAGCCCAGAGGAGCGAATCTCCCAGTCGTGTAAACCAAAGTCCTCCCTGTATTTTCTCCAGCCAGAGGAATTATTATCATCTCCGATAAGTCCCGGAGGGCACAAGATGATCCCCCGTTTGCCCATGTTCCGGGCAATCATACTAGCGATTATGCTTTTGCCTAGTCCCACCACATCGGATACGATTACCCCATTGTATTGCTCGATCATCGACAGGGCTTGGGACACCGCATCGGTCTGGTATTTATAGGACCGATACCCCTTCTTTTCCAAGAGCTCAATCAGACTGGGTTTGATGTTCTTCTGGTCCTGTAACTCAACATAGGTCTTTAACACCAGGGCAAAGGCCTCGCAGGGGGTCACTTCAGCTAGCAGTGTCTTGCGTTCCAGAAGATCGATCAACCTGGTTTGAAAAACGTCATTCTCGGTAATTCTGACAGCCTCTTCCCACAGCCGGTCAAAATAATCTTCGGCTGTCTTGACACCATAGTCGCTGATCTCTACGTTAAACTCATTCTGATGAGACAGCCCAGCTCTTGTGAGGTTGCTACTGCCAGTGATGAAGAAAGCACTTTTGAGATGTGCGAGTTCATCCTTGATCTTGAAGATGTAGAGCTTGGCATGATTGGGATCGTAGGTTTTGCGGATTCTGAGGCTTCCGTTCCTAATGGCATCGATGAAGAACAGGGCCTGGCGATAGAAGGCCTCATTGTCGAAGTCGTCGGAGTTTATTGATTTCGAGGTCGAATCAAGGAACTGGTTGAACTTCTCACCGTCGGTCAGCCCCCGAGTGCTATCGCCATATTCCAGCAGGCCATGAATGCTTCTATCGACATTTAGCCCAACCAGTACATCCAGGTGAACTTCGGAATTGTCTTTTAGTGAATCATAAAGCTCCTGAATGCCGGAGAAGTAGAAAAAGCCGACCAGAAATTTCAGTTCGCTGCTGTGTGCTATCAGTTCGGAGATTCTGTTCTTGAGCTTTTTTCTGCTGTCATTGGTGATAAACGTTGTATCTGACATCATCCTCCAAGGCGTTTTGAGTGGCAAATTCCTAACGTAAACGAATAACCTACGGATTTGCTATCATGATACTCTCTCAGTTGAGTATATGCAATGTCTTAATGAGAGTGTGAATATCCAATCCCGATCATTGTTGATGTTCTACAATCTTGTCAGTAGTTAACTGATCAGGGAAAATGTCAGTCATGGAAGGACTGACATTGACACAGAAAGAACAAGGCAGATTACAGACATTGAATATCGTATTGGAGGGATGGATGGGAGTGGGGGAAGCGGCCTATGTCCTGGGGCTGAGCGAACGTCATACCTGGCGAATCCTTGCAGCGTATCGGAATAGTGGGGCCAAAGCACTGAGTCACGGGAATCGGGGATGTCGGCCGAGTAGCACCACCTCTCCAATGGTACAAGAGAAGGTCGTAGCCCTGGCGCGTGAGCGTTACCAGGGAGTCAACCACACGCACTTGACCGAGCTTCTGGCAGAGCGAGAGGGTTTAGTGCTATCCCGTTCCGTCGTGCGCCGGTTACTGGTAGAAGCCGGGATACCCAGTCCCCGCCATCGTCGATCGCCACGTCATCGTTGTCGACGGGTGCGCATGCCCCAGGAAGGAATGCTCCTGCAAGTGGATGGCAGTTACCACCGTTGGCTGGGAGATCAAGGTCCATGGTGCACTTTGCTTTTAGCGGTGGATGATGCCACTGGCACCGCTCCCTATGCCCTGTTCTCAGATCAAGAGGACACAGAGAACTATTTCCGCTTGATGATGGGTGTTATCCAGCAACATGGCATTCCGTTGGCATTGTATAGCGATCGTCACAGCGTGTTCCGTAACCCGCGTCCCACAAGTGATAACCTGGAATCGGCTACCAACGATAACAGAAAGACAACCCAGTTTGGTCGTGCCATGCGGGAGTTGGGGATTACGCACGTGTTTGCCCATAGCCCAGAGGCCAAAGGACGGGTGGAACGAGCCAACGGCACCTTTCAGGACCGGCTGGTGGCTGAACTGCGCCTGGCCGGTGCCAGTACCCTGGTAGAAGCCAACAACATCCTCCAGTCATTCCTGCCCCGTTTTAACGAACGCTTCGGCGTACCCGCAGCTCAACCGGAACTCGCCTATCGCCCGGTAGATTCTGGACTGGACATAGATGGTGTGCTCTGTATCAAG
>JABHWQ010000179.1 GCA_018657655.1 Chloroflexota bacterium
GCTACACCCCAGGTACGCATCTGTACATCGTCGATGGCGCCGTTATATGTGTAACCGTTCTTGGATTCCGGACGTTCACCCTTGGCGTAGGCAATTCCTTCGATTACTTCTTCGGCAAAGAGTGTTGCCATACCTGCATCCAGGGTTTCACCCAGGTAGGGAGTCCACAGATCTTTTCCTGGTATAGGGGATACAATTGATTTGCAATAATCTACAACCCACTGCAAATCACTGATTTTCTCTACTTTGTGCCCGAGCATTCCGTAAATGGTGGGCAAATAGTATGCCGTCATCGGGAGTTCGATTTTTGTATCGGGTCCGGGATTCTGCATGGCTGCATTCAGGGCGTCTTCCGCCTCTTTAACAACGGCCTGCGCTCCTCTTAGGGCTCTGGTTGCAATATATTTGGACATATACTATTCTCCTTCCTAAATTCCTCAGGTAACCTAGTAGGTTCGGAAATCTCCGGTCATTTCAGCATCCATCGGATTGGTGGCGGCCATTCGTTTCGCCTGAACGTATGAAGGGCTGGTCGACCACTGTGCCGGCCTTTCGGTGAGTCTGTTGAAACCGGTATCAATGAGAAGCTTGTTGGCTTCAGCAGCCTTGGCATCATCGATATCTGCTTTGACTATCTTTCCACCGATGGAAAGTCCCATTTTATAGTAATTCAGCGCCTGTTCCGAAAGTCCCATCGAATCCAGTTCGCCCTCTGCGCCTTTCTCAATTACAGATACGTTTCCGCCCATACCTTTGAGGTCGGCGGCCGCTTTCTCGGCATCTTCCGGTCTTCTGAAGAGTTTTGATATTGTTGCCATACTCTGACCCTCCTAATTAACTTCGGGGAACTTTGCTCCAATGCCTAGTATAAAACCTGTTCCCAAGAACAACGCACCCAAAAGATTATTTTAGCCTTGATACAAATGGAAGTCAACCTTAATCGAGCTACGGAATAGAAATAGTGGATGGATCACCCCTAAACACAGAAGGTTTGGCATGATAATAGCTCAACCGCAACTCTGTAGAAAATGGGCTAACCGGGTTATGGGGAAAATCTAACTGGATCTGTAACTTTCAAGAACATCATCTGGAAAGTCACCATTGGTGAATACATGCTGGACATCATCAAGTTCTTCAAGCCTATCGATCAATTTCAAAGTCTGCAGAGCAGCTTTTTCATCCAGCGGAGCCAGGTTTTGTGGTATGAGTGTTACTTCGGCTGATGCTATCTTAACTCCGGTTTCCTCAATAGCCTTGCGGACAGCCTCAAAGTCTTCCGGTCGACTGATGATCTCAATCGCGCCACCTTCATCCTTGACATCTTCGGCGCCGGCATCTATCGCAGCAAGTTCCAACTCATCGATATCACCTTCAGCTTCGACAACTATCAGGCCTTTCTGCTCAAAAACCCAGGTAACACAACCAACCTCACCCATGTTGGCATTGTTTTTTGTAAGAATGCTGCGCACCTCGGAGACGGTGCGGTTTCGATTATCGGTGACTATCTGCAATAGCATTGCGGCGCCGCCAGGACCATAACCTTCCAATGTCATTTCTTCTAAGGCCCCCGCTGTACCTGCACCAGTACCACGTTTTATAGCCCGATCGATGTTGTCGATCGGCATATTATTGTCTCTGGCTTTTTGCACTGCCAGCCGCAACGTCGAATTTGCATCGGCATCCCCACCGCCACTTCGAGCCGCGATGGTTATTTCACGACCTAGCTTGGTAAAAAGCTGGCCTCTTTTTGCATCAGCAGCGCCTTTCGCGCGCTTGATTGTGGACCATTTTGAATGGCCTGACATCTTGCAACCCCTATAATTTAGATTATTGCTAGTTTCTTTCGGCTACTGTTTTATTAACATAATCGACGATCTCGGCAGTGGTAGTTCCTGGGCCAAAAGTCGCCGCAATACCTATCTCTTTTAGTGCCGGATGGTCATCTTCAGGAATGATACCACCGGCAATTACCACAACATCTTTCATGTCCCTCTTATTCAACTCGTTCATCACGAGGGGAAACAATTCAGTATGAGCCCCGGAGAGAATGCTCAATCCAACAACATCCACATCCTCTTGCAGCGCAGCTTCGGCTATCATTTCCGGCGTTTGACGAATTCCAGTATAGATCACTTCCATTCCAGCGTCACGAAACGCACGTGCGATAACCTTGGCCCCTCTATCGTGGCCATCAAGACCGGGTTTTGCAACCAATACCCTAACCGTTGCTTTCTCAACCATGCGCAAAACGCCTCCCTAATTAATGCCTAAACCTTTTGTGCTAGTTCGATGAGAACACCATTGACAGATTTGGGATGGATGAAACCGATCTTCCCAGCCAGCCCCTTCCGTCCTTCTTTATCGATAAGCTTTCCGCCCTCACCCTCGATTCGCTTGAGTTCTTCATCTGTATCATCTACTTCGATACAGATATGGTGAATCCCTTCCCCTTTGTTCTCCAGGAATTTAGCCACACCGGTATCGGGTTTGATTGGCTGAATGAATTCCAGCTCAGTATCTCCTATATGAATCAACGCGGCTTTGACCCCTTGATCAGGCACATCTTCGATCTTGGCAGGTTTTATCCCGAACAATTTTTCAAAAGACGCAACTGCGTCATCAATGTTGTTAACCGCTATAGCTACATGGTCGATCCGCTTGATCATTTTTCCTCCTGGTTATTATATCCCAGACGCTGTTACGCTCGCTCATATTCCGAACTACACACTCAGTAATCAGCGTCGATCTACTCTATCATGGCTGAATATACAACAATTGAAGAATGGTGTCAATTACACGCTATGCTTCGGTTATCGCCCCATATAATACCTTCAAATACATATACAACAGGGAATTCCCTAACCCGATTCCAATATGGTACAATGGCCGTGTCAGTTTCGAACCTAACTATTCTTACCCATATAAATGTATTAGGACAAACACTAATCAGGCTTTTGATGGAAGATCATAGATGGACTATTTAGATATACATCATTCCCCCAGATTTAAAAAACCGGTAATGCTAGCGGCTTGGCCCGGTGTTAGCAACGTCGCCTTGGATGTAGCCGCTTACCTCCGGGAAAAACTGGGGGCCAAAGAATTCGCGGAAATTGAACCCACCGATTTTTTCACTCCAGTCGGGATCCAGGTACAGAACAATGTAGTCCAAGTTCCGGTATTCCCGGAAAACAAATTCTACCTTATCAAAACACCAAAAGGCAAAAGCGACATTATCATCTTCTACGGGGAAGCTCAACCAGACCAGAACCAATACGATTTGGCCCACGTAATTCTGGATGCAGCTGAAAAGTTCAAGGTTAAACGCATTTATACATGTGCCGCTGCTCTCGTTCAGCACAGTGTGGAAAAATCTCGAGTACTGGCAGCAGCGACCGATGATAAACTGATTACAGAATTAAAAAAGTACGATGTTACACTCGCGGGCAATTTTCAAATTCGTGGCCTCAACGGATTACTCCTGGGAGCCGCGAAAGAGAGACAAATGGAAGGTATCTGCATCCTCGGAGAAACCCCTCAATATGCGGCCGAAATACCCAATCCGATAGCCTGTTACGCCGTACTTGGTGCACTATCCAGAATTTTCAATCTCGAACTTGATCTCTCAGACATAGCCAAAGAGGCAGAACAAACAGCAATAATCATGAAATCTCTATCACAAGAATTGATGGTCAAGTATATCGACCATTTCACCCAGCCGATCTGGGAACGTAATCCCCGCGAAGAAGACTACGACGAAGACTACGACGAAGACTAGACGCGTAAAAAACCCAAGTGAGGAGGTAAAGAGTGGATAGACAACCAGGCGGACCTAAAGGAGATATCAACTGGGAGGAAGTCTGGCAGAAGATCGCCGGCAATAAAAGCAGTAATGATATCACAAAATACCTGAAAAAGGGACCAGTGGTCTGGATCATTGCAGGGGTCATCATCGCTATCTGGTTGCTTACCGGCATATACACCGTCGGCCCCGGCGAAGTAGGTGTAGTACGTCAATTCGGCAGCCACGTCTCGACTGCAAGTCCAGGACTCAACTACCACCTGCCATGGCCTATTCAAAGCTACAACCGGGTAAATATGGAAGAGATACGAGTTGCCGAGGTTGGATTCAGGACCGTATCCGCTGGCCAGTTTCAGATTGTAAAGGTAGAATCCCAAATGCTTACCGGCGATGAAAACATAGTCGATGCCCAAGTCGTGGTGCAATACAAAGTCAGAGATGCCGCCGACTACCTGTTCAATGTCGAAGATCCTGAAGAAGCCCTCAGCGCTGCCACGGAAGTCGCTTTGAGAGGTGTGGTTGGCAGCAATACAATCGACTTCGTCATGATCGACGGCAGAAGCATAGTTCAAAGCGAAACCATGGAATTTCTGCAAAGATTGCTCGATGCTTATGGTTCCGGCCTTCAAATAACCGCCCTCAAACTACAATCTGCAGGCCCTCCGCAAGAAGTTAAAGACTCTTTTGATGAAGTTGTCCGAGCCCGTGAGGATAGAGAAAAAGTGGTACGCGATGCAGAAGGATACGCTGCTGATAAAGTACCCGTAGCCAGGGGTGAAGCTGAACAACTGGTGCTGGCAGCCACGGCTTATAAAGAGCAGCGAGTTCTCAAGGCTGAAGGTGATGCTTCCAAATTCCTCAACATTCTCAGGGAGCACGAGGTTCCGGCAGCATTCCAGTCTCTG
Organism: Chloroflexota bacterium; assembly: GCA_018657655.1. GTDB lineage: Bacteria > Chloroflexota > Dehalococcoidia > SZUA-161 > SpSt-899 > JABMQN01. The sequence goes on from JABHWQ010000179.1 coordinate 4,705, forward strand.
GCCGACTACGGAAACAGCGAAGCCTTACAGGCGCTGATACAGATTGGAACTATAGACGGAGAATCCGCAACTATGACCAGAGATAAACTGTATGAGATACTTAAA
>JABHWQ010000177.1 GCA_018657655.1 Chloroflexota bacterium
CTTTGGCCAGAATCTGTGCCGCCCGTGGACCACCCAGCGCCTGCTCGAGCACGTTGCGCGCATAGTCCATTCCACCCTGGGCTATATACTCCTGGGCGAGTACCATCTGGTAAAATTCTTCAACAATCTGGTCGCTGACCGCCGAAGGGATGTCGTCCATGTTGGCCACCTGGATCGACAGCCTTTCGATGTCCCGCTCGTTCATGTTCTTGAATATCGAGCTGGACGCCTCCACTCCCAGCGAAACTACCAGAATCGCCGCTTTCTGCAAACCATTTAATTCGTCGTACTGTAGGTCAGCCATCGGTCGGACTCCCTCCCTCCGCTGTTAACAGCCATGCAACGGAGCAATACGATGATAACACAAGGTTTATCATATACCGACATTCATGATATCAAAATTGCACAGTAAAAAAATGAATTCGTTTTTCTATACTGTGTTAAATCTATCGTTCTTCCCAGCTTACATCAAGAGATTCCCAGTTAAACTGCAAAATAACTATACAACTACTTATGAGAAAACTAAATGGTTTGCGTTTCTTACCACTGATCTACCTTTTTCGTCAAGAATAAGCACATTACTTAGCCCTACTCAATGATCCAGCTTTAACCATAGTCTGCCAGATCGCTTAGTAGCGCGCTGATATGAGAGCGATAGTCGATGTTAAAGCGGAGGAGTTGGGCTAAAACAGCAGATTTGGCTCAATTCACTAGCTATTGAAAACAACGTTGTTTTGAATTGGCGGGGCCGACGAGACTATTTTTAAAAGTTTGCTGTGTGATATGTCACAAGAATTGGTTGATATAATTCAGGTGGTGGCGGCTTGATTTTTCCGCAGTATGGACTCTCTTGTTGCTATTGGGCTAAGGTGGTGCAACTAGTTCTGCTTGAATAGTACCTACAAAATCGTAAAAGCTCCGCACTGATTTCATACACCCAGCGTATGAGATAACCCAACTGCCGGCGGAAAATACTACCACCATTGCGAGGGCATGTTTTCTATATCCTCAAATGCTCCGGGGACTCCTTGAGCAGGACCATAGAAAACACTTCCACCCAAAGTAGTTAAATAGATCATACCTGGATTGTTAACATCCGGAATAACCCGCTGTCCCCACTTGAATCTGTACCCTTCCAGTCTTTTCCAGCTTTCTCCCTGATTATCGCTACGGTATGCCGCGTTCTGGAAAGTGTTGATATACACTGTGTTTGGGTTGAGAGGATCCAGTGCCGCGGAATTAACACGGACACGTTCATCAAAAACTTGTGTCCAGTTCTGCCCACCGTCAGCACTGCGGAACAATCCGCCACCCGTATCCTGGCCTTCAACCTGACGAGCCCAGCAGCTCAAGTATATTATCCGGGAGTCACGGGGATCAATCACGATATCGTGTGGAGCATTAACACCCTGGGGCAGAGTGACAAGTTCCCACTGTGTGTCCGGGTTGGACTGGCTGTCGTTTCTTGTGTACAACTGCCCATCTACTGTTTGACCATCATTACGGCCCCTGCACATGACCAGGTAAAGCTGTCCATCCGTGGCGCGACGGATATGCCAGGCGAAGAAATTATCCGTGATCCCTTCAATAAACCAGGACCAGGAGTCACCTCCATCTGTAGATTTATAGACTCCCCTTCCGAATACCGTGACATACAGGGTCCGACTGCTGGCCGGGCTGGACAAATCAATCTGGATATCGGTGATGGCCGCGTTAGTCGGAAGGCCGTTGGAACTACTGCGCCAGGTTTGCCCCCCGTCATCAGAAACAGCCACGCCCCCCTTAAACCAGCTGATATTACTCAACATTTTATCACGCGGCAGGTCATGTGAATTGGCCCACACCGACCAGATACGCCCTTCAACCTCGGGATCGAATTCTAACCAGTAGCAGGTATTAACCCATTCGTTGGGGATTCCCGTAACTGCGTGAAACCAACTCTGGCCACCATTATAGCTATGGAATAATCCGATATCCGTATAAGAGATCATTATATGTTCACTGTCGAACGGGTCGAAATGCACCCCATAACAGGTGGTAACATCCAGACCGGTGGAGATTGCGGAGTTGTCCGGCTGAACTTTACTGTATACCTGCTTCCAGGTTTTCCCTCCATCAGTGGTGCCATAGCCACGGCCATTGTCCCCACCAAAACAAATATTGGGATCTGATGGCGCCACACCCATTTCGATCGGCTTGCCACCCCAGCCCGGATTATCGTCCAGCCAACCCTGATCATAGTTATTGGTAATGTAATTCTGGTTGTCGGCCAGCCATACCCCTGTCCAGTTGTCTCCGGAGTTTTCACTTTTAAAAATCCCGTATCGCCAGGTGGTTTGTGCACTGCTTGAAAGCGAGCTTGCAAGATAAAGGACTTCCGGTTTAGATTCGCAAACCGCCAGCGCACGGAGCTGGGGGGCTCTTCCTGCAACAACTCCCTCGAACAGCCCGTTGTAAAGCTGAGTCCAACTTTTACCCCAATCCGTGCTGCGATACACACCACCATAGTTTACGGTAAATTGCGAAAGGATGTACAGGACAGCTCCATTTGTGTCATACCCACCTGCGGCCTCGACTACAGTGGGCACGGGAAGGGAAACCGGCGCAGTCAGCCCCGAAATTAAATCAACCCGTACACATCCCTCATCTGTAAAAGCCAGCAAATCATCCGGCCGGCCTGTCATGCTGCCCGGGAATAAACCCCTTACGTTATTTCCAGGCAATTCGGCGCTCACTTTCCAGCTCGCTCCTCCATCATCTGAAAATAACAGCGACGCCGGCTCCCCTGTGCCGCCACCGCCGCCTATATAATTGACAAGGGAAGACAGCCCAAGATATATCTTCTGATTATCCGCTGGATCGACTGCTATGATGTCGATGGAAGCATCGGGAGTACCAGGCACGATCTGTGAGGGAGGGAGGTTCTGGCTTTGGAGACGGTCCAGGGTAATAGCATTTTCAACCGAGGGATAAATAATCCGCCAGCTTTCCCCTTGATCGTCAGAGCGTATCAAAGTGCTCATCCCAATACCGCGATCCTCACCATAGAGGGAACCCCTGGTAGAAACATATATTGTATTGGGATCGACTGGATCGAATTCAAAATCTGTAATTGCATTCCAGAAACTTAACATCCTCCAGCTAGCACCACCGTCGTAGGTTATATACGCACCTGTCATATCGCAACTTGCCAGCATTATATCCGAATCAAATGGGCTGATCGTAGAAAGAAAAATCCCCCCCCCTCCGCCCGGCCCCACGGTACTCCAATCGGATTGTTCAGCAGCCTCTGCATGCAAAGAGCCAGTGCGGATGTTCTCAAGTAGCGATGTCACATCAGCAACATCAAAGCTGCCATTTCCATCGAAATCAGCACGTGGATCAACCGGATTTTTTCGTCCAAGCAGCAATATGGTAACTGCATCTATAACATTGACCGATTTATCCCGGTTAATATCTTCTATCCAAGACCAATTTGTATCCTGAGCTGTTAAGCTGCTGCTGGCCAAAAAAATAAGGAGAATTACAATAAAACTCTTTTTTCTTAGGCTCACGCTATAATTCATAGGTGCAACAGACCTATCCAAATAAGATCTTGCAGGACATACATCCTGAAGGCATAGTATAGTTCGTCAGAACATGTTGGACAGTTGACGTTCAAAATTAAGATACACTTCCGGCTAAAAGCAACAAATTTCTCCGTTCTCCTTTCCCTAGGTTGATCTCCTTCCTCGCCTTCAAAGTTTTTCGCTTGATCATGTCAATGATCGGCAGGCATTCCCTCCGGTGGCCGTTGTAAACATCGGCTGGAGTCAGGCTGTATATCGACTCATGGCAGTGATGGATGTTATATCGCAAGAATCCGTGCAGTCATGCGCCATTCTCAATAAACCAGCTCTAGCCACATATCGATATGGCTCAATCCGAGATTGCCCTGTACAGCGTGGATATGAGGGTGACAGTCGATGATCTTGCTGGGAAGACTCTCTGATCAAATGCAATTTGGGCATTCCACTAGCTATTTGAACAGATTATCTGACGAATTGAGGCAGGCCCGACGATACTTGAAATTTGATTAGAAAAGATAAATGGCGCTGAGGGAGGGGATTTGAATCACAAAACATGCTGATCTCAAGTCCAAATGGGCACCCTATCGGCACCCTGTCAAAAATCAAAAGCCTTAACCCTTTACAGGTTAAGGCTTTTCTATTTATGGCGGAGAGGCAGGGATTCGAACCCTGGGACGGCGTGAACCATCACCGGTTTTCGAGACCGGCTCCTTCAACCACTCGGACACCTCTCCGGATAGTTCTTACTCGCAGGATTGCCTTCTTTTTTGGAACCGTAAGCTAACAAACTTGTTTCCCGCTGGCAAGAGCCATCCCCTCCCTTCCCTTAAAAAAAATGAAACCCTGTTTCCAGTAAGAGCGTCCTAATTGACAGAAGAAGAAAAAACATTACCCCTTAAACCTGACAAGAGGCCACAATGAGTATCCTTGCCGGCATCATGACGGTAGTCCTGCTGTTCAGCACTTTCGGTGTTGATACGCTATTCGCTGACACACTGGAACGTGTGTTTCCTGCTGCCAAAACTGTAAGAGTGTCTGCCGAAAGCGCATCGATCGAGCTGATTGGCAACGAAGATAACCAAATCGAACTGGATATCGAATGTAAAAAAGATATCTCGAACCATTACGAAATTTCATCCGAGCTCGAAAACGGCGTACTATTGATTAATGTCAAGCGCAAAAAAGATGGGTTCAAGCTGTTCGGTATTTCCAGATCACCCTCGATTAAACTCAGCCTGGCTGTCCCCTTCCAGACCGCCTGCACTCTAAAAACCAGCGGTGGAAGCATAGATGCATGTTCGCTGGATGCCAGCCTGGCTGTTAACACTTCCGGTGGCTCAATATCCTGCAGCAACGTTCGGGGTGAGGTTGATCTGAAAACCAGTGGGGGCAGCGTAAACTGCCGTAGCATAGCTGGCAACCTCGAGGC
>JABHWQ010000130.1 GCA_018657655.1 Chloroflexota bacterium
AATAAGCCGACGTGTCTGATGCGAAGGTTGCAAAAAGGGTGATGAGAACCCAGCTTCGGCCGTCATCCAAATCCCGCAACAGAATGAAGTGGCTCATCATCCATCCTACATAGAAAACGCCGGCAACTGTCCAAATCCAATTGACAAACGCCTTCTGTCCATCGTATTGCCAGATGATTCTTGTCAGGGGGATGAGTATGGCTCCCGTGATAAGAAGGGGCATTGTTTTCGCATCATCAGAGTGAGTGTTTAGAATGAAAAGCAAAGCCAGGATAATACCGATGATTGAGAAGGGCTGCCATCCGGCCGTACTGCCAAGTCGATAGAACTCAAAAGTTCCCAGCAAGACAAACAAGGATACTACGATAGAAAGCCATGGATCGCCGAACCAGATAGCGGCCAGCAAAATGGGGATAGCTACTATAGCGCTGATGACCCTTTGCCGAAGCATACGCAGGTCAGGAGTTATTGAGGCCGGGCCTCATTAGTCTCCGCTCCTTTTCCCATTTGATATCACCCCTCCGAATCGCCGTTCTCGTTGGCTGAAAGCTTTCAGAGCCTTTAACGCTTCAGCTTCATCGAAATCCGGCCAGAAGGGAGGTGTGGCGTAGTATTCGCTGTAGGCAGCCTGCCATATGAGGAAATTGGAAAGGCGCATCTCATCTGCGGTGCGGATGACGAGGTCGGGATCGGGGGTTCCGTTGGTATAGAGATAGCGGGCAAATGTAGCTTCATCGATGGTTTCGGGTTGCAAGCCTGCTTCAACTATGCGACGTACGGCGTTCAATATATCGGCGCGTCCGCCATAGTTGAAAGCTATATTGAGTGTCATCTGCGAGTTATTCTTGGTAAGCTCGATAGCTCCGTTGACTTTCCGCTGCAGTTTATCCGAGAGTCCATCGAGGTCCCCGAGGTGACGTAATCTGATACCTTCTTTGTGAAGGTTTTCTGATTCACGGTCGATTACATCGGCCAGAATCTGGAAAAGCCCTTGCACTTCCTCATCGGGCCGATTCCAGTTTTCTGTGGAAAAAGCATAAAGGGTTAGATATTTTACTCCATGATTACCAAAGGTTCGAATAATACGGCGTATGTTCTCTGTCCCGGCTCGATGCCCGGCAAGTCGGGGGAGTCCCCTGTTGTTTGCCCACCTGCCGTTGCCATCCATGATGATGGCAACATGATTGGGAACAGGGCTAATATCTGCGATGGCATTTTGTTCACTGTCAATCTGGTCCATGTCTTTCAACTAAGATTCTGATTGCTATAATCCGAGTTCTCGGGAAATAATCAGCTGCTGGATTTCGGATGTGCCTTCAGTGATGGGGTAGAGTATGGCATCACGATAATAACGCTGAATTACTGATTCGGCCAGATAGCCGGCTCCGGCGTGAATGCGCATGGCTTCTTCAGCCATTTTGACGGCTACTTCAGCAGATTTCAACTTCGTCATGGCGGCTTCTTTACGGCAATCCTCACCCTGATCATAAAGCCAAGCTACACGGTACAGCAGCCATCTGGCCGCTTCGACTTCAGTGGCCATACGAGCCAGCCTGAAAGCGATGTCCTGATTTTTGCCGATCGGCTTTCCAAACTGTACTCTCTCGTTGGCATAGTCAATGGTGGCTTGCAAAGCAACCTGAGCTAATCCAATGCTGCGAGCAGAGTGAGAAATACGGGCGCCGGTCAAAGATTCCAACATGTATTTGAAGCCCTCGCCCTCTTCACCAACCAGATTTTCGATTGGAACCCGGCAATCATCGAAGTACATTTCACTAGTAGCTGAAGCATGGTTCCCCAGCTTCTCCATCTTGGTTCGACTGAAGCCTGATGTATCCGCATCCACAATAATGGTACTGATTCCCTTGGACCCTTTACTCTTATCTGTGACAGCAGCAATGGTAACGAAATTGCATATCTGTCCGTTAGTGATATAAATTTTGCTGCCATTGATGACCCAGCTATCACCGTCTTTGACGGCCTTGGTTTCGATTGCAGCTGCATCGGAGCCAGCATTGGCTTCTGTAAGACCGAAGGCTGCGATTTTCTCTCCCTTGCACGCTGCGGCAAGATACTTCTGCTTTTGTTCTTCGTTGCCGTGAGCGGCAACCATCTTTGTTGCTAGGCCTCCGTTAACCATTATCCCGGAACAGATGCCGGAACTGACTTTACCCAATTCTTCATAGAGAATACATTCGCCGATTTTACCCATGTCCCCGCCACCATATTGTTCCGGGTATCCGGGGCAAAGGTAGCCAAGCTCACCAAGCTTGGTGAACAGTTCCATAGGTACATCGTCTTTGGCTTCTGCTTCCTCCACAATGGGAGCGACTTCTCGAGTAGCAAAATCCCGAGCGGCGTTTTGAAATAACTGCTGCAATTCATCGAATGCGAAATCCATCTGTGTTCTCCCTTTGGTCTAATCTTCCATTACATCGTTTTCTTTATTTTTCTCAACTTCATCAACATTCCCGATGTACTTGTCAGTAATTTCCTGAAGTTGTTTTTCAGCACGCTTTTCTTCGTCCTCAGAAATCTCCTTGGTTTTCTCCATATCGCGCAGCTTTTCCAAGCCACTTCGCCTGATGTTTCGAATCGAGATTTTCCCGTCCTCGGCTTTCTTGCGGACTACTTTTACCAGCTCTCTTCTGCGTTCTTCGGTGAGTTCTGGTATTTGTAACCTGATCACGTTTCCCTGGTTTGAAGGATTCAGGCCCAGGTCCGATTTGAGAATGGCCTTCTCAATAGCCGGGACCACAGACTTGTCCCAAGGTTGAATCGTGAGTAATCTTGCTTCTGGGACGGAAATGCTGGCGAGCTGACTTAATGGTGTGGGTGTGCCAAAGTAGTCAACGCGTATACTATCCACCAGTCTGGCACTGGCACGTCCTGTACGAATACCTGCCAAGTCTCTCTCTAGCGCCTCGATAGCTTTGCCCATTTTAGTTTCGGTGTCACTAAGGACATCACTTATCATAGATTTCCTCCTTAACTCGATACTAGCGTTCCGATGTCCTTTCCCATAACAGCTTTTTCGATGCTGTGGGAAGCTTGAATATTGAAAACAAGGACCGGAAGTTGATTATCCATACAGAGGGTTAAAGCGGTAGAATCCATTACCTGTAAACGTCTGTTTAAGGCTTCTATATAACCAAGTTGATTGAACCTTTTGGCTTCCTTGTTAATCAGGGGGTCGGAGTCATAAACTCCGTCAACGTTGTTTTTGCCCATTAACAGGATATCGGCACCGATATCAACTGCCCTGAGGGCCGCAGCGGTATCGGTGGTCATATACGGATTTCCAGTTCCCGCGGCGAAGATGACAACCCTTCCCTTTTCCAGATGACGGATAGCCCTGCGTCTTATGTAGGTCTCAGCTAAAGACTGCATAGGTATAGCAGTTTGGGTTCGGGTGACGAGGTCCTGCTTTTCTAAAGCATCTTGGAGAGCGAGGGCGTTGATGACTGTGGCCAACATGCCAGCATAGTCTGCAGTGGAACGATCCATACCCTGGGCTTCGGCGGTGCTTCCCCTCCAGATATTGCCTCCCCCCACCACAATAGCTACCTCCACCCCCATTTCCTGAACGTGACTGATCTGTTGGGAAATGCCTTTAACGACCTCTGGGTCGATCCCGAATTCTCCGTCCCCCATCAAAGCCTCTCCGCTAACTTTCAGCAGAATACGCTTGTATTTGGGTTCATCCATTCCTAAACACCTAGTTCAAACCGGCACAACCTACGGACTCCGATGTTTTCTCCAGTTTTAGCGATAGTTTCAACAATGATGTCTTGAATTTTTTTTGAGGGATCTTTAATAAAAGGCTGATCCAGAAGGCAGACTTCCTCTGCTATTTCACCTTCGGGCATTTCATCTGCTGAGACATACGTTGGATCGTTTGCCGCTACCTGCATGGCGATATCGTGAGCCAGCTCCTTAAAATCAGGGGTGCGGGCAACAAAATCAGTTTCGCAATTTACCTCTACTATTGTGGCGATGCGCCCACCTGAGTGTGTGTATGTTTCAATAACTCCTGATGCGAGAGAACGTGAACTCTTCTTTTGAGCAAGTGCTACTCCGCGAGACCTCAACATCTTCATTGCGCCATCGATATCGCCTTCACATTCCGTAAGGGCTCTCTTGCATTCCATGATACCGAGCCCGGTTTTTTCTCTTAACTGCTTAATGGTGTCTACCGAAACTTGCATACTACACCTTTCTTATTCTGCTTCGGGTACCTGTTTCTCAGGTTCTTCATCGGAAGAGGTAGGCAATATTGTATTGATCTCTTCCTCTTGTACTTCTACCTCTGCGACCTCAGGCTCTTCGCCTATTCCCGCTTCATTAGCGGCCTGTTCCCGCATTTCCTGCTCAAACAACTCGATCCCGGCTTTGCCTTCGAGTACTGCATCGGCCATAATGCTACAGAGGAGCCTGATGGCCTTGATAGCGTCATCATTAGATGGAATG
>JABHWQ010000221.1 GCA_018657655.1 Chloroflexota bacterium
ATTGGTCGGATATAGAATTGAGGTTTGTATCCACTGAAGAACGGGGTATGTCGGCCGCCTTCTTCTTTCGATAACACATACACTTCTGCTTCAAATTCTGTGTGCGGCTTGATCGATCCAGGTTTAGCAAGCACCATTCCGCGCTCAACATCGTCGCGCTCGACACCTCTTAGGAGAGTTCCTACTGCATCACCCGGTAGTCCTGAATCCAGCAACTTGTGGAACATCTCAATACCGGTCACCACAGTCTTTCGAGTTTCTCCCAACCCTACTATCTCAATTTCTTCACCGACCTTGACCGTACCTCTTTCTATCCTGCCGGTTACTACAGTGCCTCTCCCTTTGATGCTGAATACGTCTTCAACAGGCATGAGGAATGGCTTGTCTGCCGGTCTTTCGGGCAGCGGAATATAGTCGTCAACTGTATCCATTAACTGCAAGATCGGGCCACACCACTCACACTCGCGCTTGCCGCATCCGCATTCCAGCGCCTTGAGTGCGCTGAGGCGGATTATTGGAGTATCTGAGGGGAACTCATATTTGGGCAGTATGTCCTCCTGTAATTCCATCTCGGTCACTTCGAGAAGTTCGAGATCATCAACCATGTCCACCTTGTTTAGCGCGACCACGATAGATGGTACCTCAACCTGGCGTGCGAGGAGGAGATGTTCGCGCGTTTGAGGCATTGCACCATCTTCTGCGGCAATCACCAATATGGCTCCATCCATCTGCGCCGCGCCAGTAATCATGTTCTTGATATAGTCTGCGTGACCAGGGCAATCCACATGGGCATAGTGACGCTTTTCAGTTTCATACTCAATGTGTGCAATCGCGATAGTCAGCCCTCTGGCCTTTTCCTCAGGAGCATTGTCAATGCTGTCATATGCTCTAAAGGATATCTTCGGATTGTTGGCAGCCAATACCCTGGTTATCGCAGCAGTTAGAGTTGTTTTTCCATGATCGACATGCCCGATCGTGCCAACGTTAACATGAGGTTTATTGCGTGCGAAGGTTTCTTTAGCCATATTTAAGTTCCTCCCTATACTTATTACAAGTTCGTTCAAACGAATATGGAGCCCACAGCCAGGATTGAACTGGCGACCCCGTTCTTACCAAGAACGTGCTCTACCACTGAGCTATGTGGGCCTCTGGAGGGGGCAGGATTCGAACCTGCGTAGCCGTCTGGCGGCAGATTTACAGTCTGCTGGTATTAACCGCTCACCCACCCCTCCGCTAAAGCCCGGAAGGGGATTCGAACCCGCTAACCTGCCGATTACAAGTCGGCTGCGCTACCATTGCGCCACCCGGGCCCACACTTTTGCTCTACGAAAATATTAGTATAAACTGAGTCTATATGAAAGTCAAGAAAACTTGCGAGCTACTCAAAGTGGCCCCAACATTAAATAGTACCAAAATCGTTGGATATAAGCAAGGCGCCAAGGAACCTTGACACTCAAAACTCCATGAAGGTATACTAAGAATCGTTTATTCTGGCGGAGGTGGCTTTGTGGATCAGTCAAGTATACCAAAGTGTCAAAGATGTACAGTAGGGGACCTTGTTCCCCTATCTGATTATGGAGGACAGGGAGCAGCTGTCCACTACAAAGCATGGGTTTGCACAAACCCTGAGTGTGGTTTCAATATCAAAATCAGAAATGGTGATATCTATATTGACGAGCCGATTATGAGTGGCACAGCGCACTCTTCCCGGATTCGCTAATCACTGTTCCAAATAATCTCTGAGCTTTGTTGAACGCGTAGGATATCTGAGTTTGCGTAATGCTTTTGCTTCGATTTGGCGGATGCGTTCGCGAGTGACTTCGAATTCTCGCCCCACTTCCTCAAGGGTGCGGCTACGTCCGTCTTCAAGTCCGAATCTCAACTGCAGTACCTTGCGTTCTCGCTCAGTGAGTCCCTCCAGAACCTCCTCGATCTGCTCTTTGAGCAAAAGGTGAGAGGCAACTTCTGCGGGTGTGGCTTTGTGATCCTCGATAAAGTCGCTTAGATGGCTGTCTTTGTCTTCACCTATGGGCGTTTCGAGAGATATCGGTTCCTGGGTCATTTTGAATACCTCTTCAACCCGTTCCGGCGGAATACCCATCTCTTTGGCTATTTCTCTACTGGTGGGCTCTCGTCCATATTCTTGCGCCAGTTTACGGCTAAGACGTATTAGTTTGTTGATGGTTTCAACCATGTGAACCGGTATTCTGATAGTGCGGGCCTGGTCTGCAATGGCTCTGGTGATGGCCTGCCTAATCCACCAGGTGGCATAGGTGCTGAATTTGTATCCCCTGCGGTAATCGAACTTCTCTACTGCCCTTATCAACCCAATATTGCCTTCTTGAACTAAGTCCATCAGGGCCATTCCTCGTCCGACGTATTTCTTGGCAATGCTGACCACCAAGCGCAAGTTGGCTTCTGTGAGATGGTGCTTTGCTTGTTCGCCTTCCTCTTTTGCCTGATTTAGATGCTTGCGCACCTCTCTCTCATTAGGAATAAGGGCGGCCAGGAATCTGGGGTCAGATGCTGCGTGTGGTAGTTCAGGGAATAAGCCTTGCTCTTCAACAACTTGTACCAAATGCTTGGGTAACAGGTGACAATCTAAAGAAGTGTTTACCAATATATCCAAAACTTCATCCGGAGTAATATTGGTATTGGAAGCCAAATCCGTTATCAGTTGGCGCGAGATTTCTCCCAGGATTGCGCTCTCGAGTTTCGGATCGTACAGTGTTTCGGACTGAAGCACATCTTTGGGTAAGTCAAGTTCATTTTTCAGCGTATCGATGAAGGGCAAAACCTGACTTAGCTCTTGCAGTATAACCAATGAAATGCTTGTTGTGGAAGGCGGTACGCCATGTGTATCATTCCATGATTTCTCCAGTCGCTTGAGATGTTTGCTCTCATCCATCTTGCGGGCCAGCAATTTCTCGTCATCGGAATGCAGGAGGGGGACTTGCCCCATTTCACGCAAATACATGCGAACCGGGTCGTCAATCATTTCCTCGAGTTCAAGTAACGGCCCCTCTGGAATCTTTTCAACTCCAGGCTTTTTTATCAAGATGTCTTCCTCTTCATCCTCTTCCTCTTCATCCTCTTCGATATCGCTAGCTGTGGGCTCTGCATCAATCCAGTCGTCGTCCGAATCCTCTTTTGTAGAGCGTTCGG
>JABHWQ010000408.1 GCA_018657655.1 Chloroflexota bacterium
AAATCACAAGCCAGTACTTGAGGACATTGCAGATCAGAAGGTACTGGAAGGGGAGGAAATCAGCTTTACGCTCAGTGCTACCGATGCAGATGGCGATTCGCTTCATTTTGGGATGTCTGGCAATCCTGTCGGTTCGACCTTGTCAGGAGCATCGTTTTCATGGACTCCCTCATTAGATCAGGTCGGTTCCCATGCTATTACCTTTTCCGTCAGCGATGGTAAAGGGGAAACCGATACCCAATCTGTGAACCTTACCGTTGAGCGGGTCAATCACGATCCTGTCTTGGCCGCAGTGGGAAGAAAATCGATCCAGGAAGGACAGACTCTGAGCTTTGCTCTGTCGGCGACTGACACTGACGGGGATGAGCTGAGGTATAGCGTCTCCCACAACCCTCCTGGGTCCACATTGTCGGAGAATGTCTTCTTCTGGACACCAACCGTCGGTCAGGCAGGATTTTATTTGGTCACTTTCACCGTCAGCGATGGTAAGGGGGGATCGCATTCCCAGACCGACACTATTTCTGTAGTCGAAATTAAACCACCGCCCTCTTCCATCAAGATTACCATAGACCCAATGGTTCCCCTGGATACATCGGATATCGAACTACAGATCGATGCCACATTCTCTTCTTCCTCAGCGACCATCCAAAACCATTCCGCTGCAATAGAAGACTCGGTGATTACTATTGCCTTGGTTACAGACCAGATCGAAGATGAGGCTCCATCCGCAGAACCTCTGTGGAGTTTTATAGAGAGAATTGGTCGGCTGGCAAAAGGAAATTTCCTGGTGGTCGTCACTGTGAATGGGGACGAGTTCTTGCATGAGACGCTCCGCGTAAGAGGGAAATCCAGTGACGCGGGTATAGTCTTCATGGATTTCGACTTGACCGAAGGGAACCAGAATAAGAGCGATACGGGCGGCGCTGAACCCGGTAAAGAATTCCAGGTCCAGTTGTATATAAAGGATGCCGGATTGATTCTGTCTGGGTGGAATATCTTACTCAAATTCGACTCTGATATGATCGAATACGTGCCCGGCAGTTTCAAGGCGGGTAGTTTCATGCCGGGATTAGTCTGCCTAGAGGATATCAAAACTGGAGAGGCTGAAATCGGCGGAGCCATATTGGGTGAAACAGAGGGGGTAACAGGAGGGGGAGAATTAGGAACCCTGTCATTTCGGGTACTTGAAGGATTTGAAACTGAAACCCAGATCTATATCATTGAGAACAACTTCCGCTTTCCGGAAGGCGGAAGCGAGAAATACTATACCTTCTCTGTCGCTACCATTACAGAGAAATTAGCATTGATTGGAGATTTTAACGGAGATGGTGTGGTCGATTTCAATGATTTTTTCGCCTTTGCCGATCATTTTGGCACGGAGGCAGGAGATGAGAATTATGTTGTGATGTATGACCTGGATGGAAGTGGACGGGTTGATTTTGATGATTTCTTTATTTTTGCTGACCAATTTAGAAAGAAAGAAAGAGCCAAGTTGATTGCGCTGGCCCAGCAATATATTGATTTTCCCTCAAACCCAATTTTGGAACCTAACTATCCCAATCCCTTTAATATTTCAACTACGCTACAATATCGAATTATTGCACCAACCTTAGTTCACTTGGATGTCTTTGATCTTACTGGTCAGCGAGTAAAGATGTTGGTTAATACTTATCAGTCTCCAGGCGTGCACGAAGTGATTTGGGATGGCACTAATGATCATGAAAAACATGTTAGCACAGGAATTTACTTGACGAGATTTCAGGTAGGTGGGTTCACAGAGGTAAGGAAGATGTTGCTCGTCAAGTAATCTGACGTCGTGTTTTGTTCTTGCGCATAGAACCGTCTCAAACACGCATAGAATCGTCGATCGCAATCTCGCCACTAGGCTCCGATCGCCGTTTACAACGTGTTTTTTCGCATATCCACTAAATCATCACGCCCCGCCAAACGGCGTTCGGTCCAATCTCTCGGCGGCTTCGCGGTGAACATCTTCAAACAGGTGGCCGTACGTGTCGAGCGTTACCTGAATAGTCGCGTGGATCAACAGGGCCGTACAAGTGTGCCGTAAATCGTGAATACGGATGCGCCTCAGACCGGATTTTTCCAGGGTTGGATGGAAGATCCTACGTTCAAAATTCGTACGGTGAATCAGTCCACCATTGGGGGTCGCAAAGATCAAATTTTGGTCGTCGTACTTGCCACCTTGGCATTCCTGAAGCTGATTCTCACGGTGGATCTTCAGCGCTTATAGACAACTTGGCTATCTCAACCTGTGAAATCGATCGACATTCCCAGAGCAGGTTTAGGGGGTCGTTCCGTTGCTTCTCTATGATAAGCTCTACCGTATCCTTCCCCGCTTCCTCTTCCCCGCCTAGGGGAGTATCTGGCCGGTGGAGGAATATCACCGTACTGGCTGTTATTTCGATAATTCCGTATCCCGATTCGTTTAGGTCCGACATCCGAGGCCGACGATCCAGCTTGTCCCTCCACTCAAAGACTCCCAGCACCGGCACATTGAGTATTTTAGCCAGTTCCTTCAATCCTATAATGATCTGTGATACTTCTGGTGGGTTGCTCCTCTCCCTTCCGTGGGGTTTCAACAAAGACAAGTCGTCAACGACGACTATGCCCACACCATACTCGCTTTGAAGCAGACGGGTCATCAACTGCATTTCCAGGATCGTAACCGGTTCATCGCAGATATAGATCGGTGCTTGGGCGAGTCGTTCACTACCACGTTTCAGAACCTCCCAATCCTCTTCCTGTAATCGTCCGGTTTGTGCTTGGTGAAGATTAGCATTCGCCTCGATACAGATGAGACGTTGGGCTATCTGTATGGCCGTCGCCTTCGGACTGAATAGAGCTACTCCTATTTCCTCTTCAAGGGCTACATGTTTTGCCAGTAACAAGATCAGGTCAGTTTTTCCTACTCCAGACGGACCGGCCAAGATGGTAAGATTACCGGACCGAGGAACGGACATTATCTCGTCCAGTTTGGGAAGTTCGGTCCCTATTCCCAATGACATTGTGTCCCAGTTTTGTGTTTGCTCAATATATTCCAGTGCCTCAGGCAAGGCACTTTCCAGCACCACAAACTGCCCCCGACACGTTCTCTCTGCTAATCTTCTGAATTCTCGTTCTGCCCAGCGCACCAACATCTGGATATGCTCCATGTCTGTCTGGTCGAGGATCTGTTGAGCCAGTTCAACTGCCTGCCGTCTTATGCTATTGTCCCATACGATCCGGACATAATGATCTACGCCCTCTGTAATCCCCCTGGAGGCTAACACAGAGAGATATTCTTCCCCACCCGCTTTTTCGAGTTGCTTGTCTTTTCTCAACGCCTCTGTTACGGTGGACTGATCTACCGGTCTGCTAATCTCATATAATCTGAGGATCGCCATGTAAATCAGACGGTGAGACGTATGGTAGAAACAGTTCTCATCGAGGGTTTCAACGGCCTGTGCAATGGCCTTTTCATCGTTGAGCATGGCCCCCAAGACGACCTGTTCCGCTTCTGCGGCTACAAATCTTTGATCCATTACACGTCCTCCAACATTCTGTCTGAAAACCGGAAGATTAGAAAACAAGCAGTACCCTTTACCTTCTTTTCGACCCTATAATATGGATCAATATCCATATACCCCCATTACCTTTACGTCTTTGCATTTCCCTTGCGGTTTTCTTGCGATTCCCGGCAATTCCTCCTCCTTCCAACGCGTCCTATTCTAACCCCTTCTCTGACCTTCCCTCGTCTCGACATGCTCACACGACGATCTCAAAGACCTGCTTTTCAAAGCCCCATGTAACAACGATAAAAAGATTTACCCTATTCCTCCCGCCAGATTCTGCAAGTTCTTTGCCGATGCTTTAGATCTTTGGTTCCGCCTTTGGATCTTTGCAAAGGTTCTTTGGCGAATCCTTTGAGTTCCTTTAATCTTTGACAAAAGGACTTTGCTGAAGCCTTTGGCCCAAAGACGTATGCCTTTGCCGCTCTTCGACATTTTGTAAAGCAATGGCCAAAGCTTTGGGACTTCCCACCAATACGACGAGTCTTTCAGCCCTTGTAATCGCCGTATATAGCAGATTCCGATACAGCATGGGGTAATGTTCCGTCATCAACGGCATGACGACGGCTGGATACTGACTCCCTTGACTTCGATGTACACTGATGGCATAGGCCGGAACCAGTTCATCAAGTTCATTCAGTTTGTAGGTTACTACTCCCTCAAACTGTACTCCCATCCATCCATTCTTCACGTCAATATCAATAATCCTCCCCACTTCTCCGTTAAAGACGCCCTTGTCGTAGTTGTTTCGGATCTGCATCACTTTATCCCCTATCCGGTATTCCCTTCCTCCTCTCTGGACCCGTACCGGATGACTGTTAAACCGTTCCTGTAATCTCTCGTTGAGCACGTTGGCCCCGGCCTGTCCCCGAT
>JABHWQ010000164.1 GCA_018657655.1 Chloroflexota bacterium
GCCCCTTTTTGAAGGTGTGTTTCCGGATGATGCCGTCCTGAAATGGGATGACCGGGAATGGAACCTGGGCGGAGAGATGATCCCCAGGGACCCGGGAAGCTTCTACCACCTTAGCAAAGTTCATGATACCTATAATACCTTTAAGGCCTGTAGATTCTGGGGCCTGCGTTCTTACGATATTATGCAGGGTGTTATCTACGGTGTGCATACACCTCAAGTAGCTGTTGATCCAAGGCTGCGCACTCGTTTAGATATTGACGAGTGGTTCGGTACGGTAATAAACCGATTCGTTGCCCAGGCAGTCATCGGCTTTCCGTTGACGATGTATGGATCGGGTGAACAGGTTCGAGGATTTATTGGATTGGAAGACGGTATGCAATGTGTAACCAGACTGATGGCTCATCCACCGACTCCGGGACAATATGATGTGGTCAATCAAATGTCTGGGTTCTACAGCATTCGGCAACTGGCGGAAACCACCGCCCGGATTGCGAGTAAGGAATTTAGTATCCCTGTGACCATTCAACGGGTGGAAAATCCGAGGGTGGAGTATGATGTTCACCCTTACGAACCTATTTACAACAAACTGTCGGATCAGTTTGGGTTCGAGCCCAAAGTCCAGCTAGAAGATGAAATTTACAGAATGCTTGAACTGCTTACCCAACCGGAAATAAAGCAAAGGATAGAGGAAAAGAAACATCTAATACTTCCCCGAACCTGGTGGTCTGGGGAGAAGAAGATTGTGTCAAGCCTGGAGATCATGGAAGAAATCAAGTATGAAGCGGGGGTTAAAATTTAGCAGTACGAGTACAGTCGTTTCTGGTGCAATTATTACCATACTATGCAAACGGGAAACTCAATGAAAGTTCTGATAACTGGTGGTTGTGGATTTGTTGGAGTTAACCTTCTCCATTATCTCTATGAGAAGCACTGCACCATAAGAATTCTTGACAACCTTTCAACGGGCAAGAAAGAATACATCGATAGGCTCCCGCTTGCTGAAAGCCCGGAACTTATAATGGGAGATATTCGCAACAAGGAAAATGTGGGGGAAGCTGTGGAAGGAATGGACGCCATAGTCCATCTTGCCGCACATACGAATGTGATAGAGTCTCTGGAAAATCCTGAGGATTCCTGGGATATCAACGTCACAGGCACATTCAATCTGCTGGAAGCTTGTAGAAAGAATGGTGTTGAAGAGTTCGTTCTTGCCTCCTCTAATGCTGTGGCAGGCGAGCAAACTCCACCAATTAACGAAAGTAAAATACCTCAACCACTCTCTCCCTATGGAGCTTCCAAACTAGCAGGTGAGGCCCTGTGTTCAGCATATTACCATTCATACGGATTAAAGACGACCATTCTTCGTTTTTCAAATCTATATGGCCCTTTTGCCGACCATAAAACGAGTGTAATTGCGAAGTTCATTGAATTGGCAAGGAAGGAAATCCCTTTCACAATATATGGTGATGGCAATCAGACAAGAGACTTTATCCATGTGGATGATATTTGTCATGCAATTTATCTATCTCTAACAAATCAGACCAGCCATGGAGAAGTGTTCCAAATCGCCCGAGGAAAAGAGACTACAATCAACGAGCTTGTTGAAATACTTAACAAGATAGCTGGGAAGAATATCCGAACCATCCATGAACCGGAGCGAAAGGGAGAAATTAGGAGAAACTACTCTGACATAGGCAAGGCTCGAGAGGTATTGGGCTTTGAGCCCCAAGTGGAACTCAAAGAAGGATTGATGCAATTGTGGTAATTGTATAATTCCGAATCGAGCAGTAATTATCATGGTCGAGAATAGCAATCAAGAGCAAAAACTCAAAATCATTGCGGCGATTCCGTGCTTCAATGAAGAACGTTTCATTGGAAGCGTAGTCGCCAAAGCTAAGAAATACGTTGACAGAGTTATCGTTATCGACGATGGTTCAACCGACGATAGTGCCGAAATCGCAAAATCAGCAGGAGCAACAGTCTACCGTCATGAAGAGAACCGCGGATATGGAGCTGCTATTGCCAGCGCACTCGAACGAGGACGAAGTAAAAAAGCAGATATCCTGGTAATACTTGATGGTGATGGCCAACATGATCCTAAAGAGATTCCTCACCTGGTCAAGCCTATCCTTGATGATGAGGCAGACGTTGTGGTTGGATCTCGATTTCTGGAGAAAGAAAACAGATCACCTATCTATCGTCGTGTTGGCCAGCGCATATTAACAACCGCTACAAATATCGGGTCAGGTCACAAGCTTAGCGATTCTCAAAGTGGATGCAGAGCCTATTCAGCAAAAGCCCTGAAAGAAATGAATGTGTCGGAACGCGGCATGTCGGTAAGCTCTGAAATACAATTTGCCATCAAAGAAAATGGCCTGCGGGTAGCTGAGGTTCCCATAGATGTTTGCTATGATGAGAAGGCTAAGAGGAGCCCGGTAGGTCACGGAGTAAGCGTCTTGACCAGAATTCTGGTCTTGTATGTATTGAAAAATCCATTGTTATTATTCGGAATGCCCGGGATTATTAGCCTCATAATAGCGATAATATTTGGTATCCGTGTGATGTCAACATACAATGAATCGGATTACGTACCTATAGGCGATGCATTTGTTGTTATTCTTTTCGGCTTAGTCGGCCTACTGGGAATACTAGCCGGATTAGGGCTACAAGCTATGAAAGAGCTATTCAGGGGAGAAATATCTCAGCTGGTAAAAGATATGAACGAAAGAGAGCGCGATTAATCTGCTATGGAGAAGGTGTGTATTTTGGCTTCTGTCTTTTGGCCTATATATCCTGGATTCGGGGGAAGGCATGCGTATGCCTTGGCCAACAACTTAATCGATGCCGGATATGAAGTCGATGTGGTAGCAGCATTCGCCATTGACCTGCGCAAAAAGGGAAATTTCTTCAAACAAAAACCTATCTCAAAGGACAATATGAATGGAATGAGGGTCCTTCGAGTCTTCTCCCTTTTACCAACCGGACTCGGGCTGTTACGGAAGCTTTTTTTCTATCTTTCTTTCGCCCTTACGTCCCTTGTAGCCATCCCTTTTGTAAGGAAAGCAGATTTTGTGTTGGGATTGCACCCCCCCCCGGCATGGATGATATTGCCGGGATTTGTTTTCTCGCGATTGCTCAGGGCCAAATATATCATACGAGTAACAGACCTGTGGCCTGATGTAGTATTTGAATTTAAACTGGCAAGATCGACTCCATTTAGGCAGTTGGTTACACTTATGGCAAAATTGACCTATGGCTCCGCTGACCACATTATGGCATTTACTCCGGAAATAAAGGGCCAAATGTTAAAAGCAGGCATTCCGGAAAGAAAGATATCGGTAGTCGAAATGGCTGTCGATACCAACACATTCAGCCCCGCACCAGTGGAGCAAGCCGAAATGGAAGCTTTTGGGCTCCCAAATACGAAAGATAAATTCGTGGTGCTATACGCCGGTGCTTTTGCTCTAACATACGATTTCGGAGCTCTACTCAAGGCTGCAAAGATGCTCGAAAGCGAGGATATACTCTTTATCCTCCTTGGCGATGGAGATGCTAAAAATGAGATACTTGATACGATTAAAAAATATGATCTCAAGAACGTCATGATGTCTCCGCCTGTCGCTGGAGCCGAGAAGGTGGCCATGTATATCAATTACAGCGACGTCTGTGTAATGCCTCTCAAGCCAGAGATGCTGACCAGCACCCTTACACGGCCTTCGAAAGTATTCGAATTCTGGGCTTGCGGGAAACCCGTGGTAGCCTGTACTAAAGGGGAAATGGAATACTTAGCCAATGAATCGGGAGCAGGAATAATCGTAGAACCAGGTGACGTCCAAGGCCTTTCTGAAGCCATCAAAGATCTTTATCAAAACCCAGATAAAACCAGCGAAATGGGCAAAAGAGCACGGGAGTATGTGGTCAGGCGCTTTTCATATGAATCACTGCGAACAAGTCTGATTGCTACGCTTGACAAGGTAAAGTGAAGAGTTTCAGTAGTAATAAGAGGAGGATTCACAATGGATTACCTGAAGGAATATGCAGGCAAAACAGTACTCGTTACCGGAGGAGCAGGGCTTATAGGTAGCAACCTCGTCCGCCGCCTTGTGGAGCTAGAAGTCAAAAAAGTGTTTATTTTGGACAGCTTCGTTTCCGCAGTGAGATGGAACATCCTGCAACATCCACGAGTTGTATTAGTAGAAGGGGACGTAGCTGATGAAGTGCTATTGAAACGCATTTACTTCGAGCGGCCAGACTATGTTTTCCATTTGGCGGCTCATTTTGCTAATCAAAAAGCAGTCGACTATCCTGAAGAAAATCTCAGAGTGAATGCTCTAGGTACCATGAAGCTGCTGGAGTATTCCCGTTTATCTGATGTTAAACGGTTCGTTTTTGCCTCTTCCGGCTGTTCAGCATACGGCAGCCGGGCGCCAGTGCCGCTCAAAGAAGACTTTGTTACTCTTCATCTGGATACTCCTTATCAAATACACAAACTGTTGGGAGAACTCTACTGTAACTTTTTCATGGATCATTGGGGTTTACCGACGGTAAGACTGCGCCTTTTCAATGTCTACGGACCATGTGGCTTGCCGGGTAAATATAAAAATGTGATTCCCAACTTCATGCACATGGCTCATCAGGGGAAACCACTAACTGTAATGGGAACCGGTCAGGAAACGAGAGATTTTACCTTCGTTGGTGACTTGGTTGATGGATTATTGCGTGGAGGTACGATCCCGGAAGCTGTTGGTGAGGAGATGAATTTGGGATCAGGTGTAGAGACGCCCAGCATCGATCTGGCCAATCTTGTTAACAAGGTCTCCGGGAATGCCGCTGGAACTTTATCGATTGAAAAGAGAGATTGGGACCACGGATCACGAAGATTGGCATCAATCGATAAAGCAAGGAATGTGATGGGATATGATCCGCAGACAAAACTGGAAGATGGACTCAAGAAAACCAATGAATGGTTTGTTGAAAACAAAGAAAAGGTAGTGTACCTGGAAACTTAGGTTTTAATTCGAGGAGCACCAAGATAAATGAGTGAACTCAAAGTACTCAGAGAGAACGAATTGCAGGATAAGGTTGGGCTTTTCGTGGGCACTAGGCCAGGTATAATCAAGTTTTCCCCACTGATGAGAGAGCTCCAAAAACGGGGAAGAGATTTCTTTATCATCCATACTGGGCAACATTACTCCTACGATATGGATAAGATATTCTTCGATGAACTGGAACTCCCTGAGCCGAGATACAAATTCCTGGATGTAGCTAAAAGTAGAACTCATGGTGGCCAGACAGCTAAGATGCTGGCTCGCTCTGAAAAAGCTTTAATGAAAGAGCGCCCCAGAATAGTACTGGTTTGTGGTGATGCCAATACGAATTTGGCCGGTGCTCTGGCTGCCAGGAAACTGCATATCAAAGTTGGGCACGTAGAATCTGGCCTCAGAAGTGACGATTGGAGAATGCCTGAAGAGCACAACCGCATAATGATAGATCATATTTCAGAATTCCTTTTTGCGCCGACCGAACAGACAAAAAGGAATTTGATCGAGGATAATGTCAGGGGCAAGATATTTGTCACCGGAAACACCATTGTTGATGCAGTGGAACAGAACCTTGATATAGCCCGAAAGAAAAGTGTAGTTTTGGACAAACTCGGGCTGACTTCTCAGAAATATTTCCTTTTCACGCTGCATCGAGAAGAAAGTGTTGATTTCAAGGAAAATCTGCGATCGATTCTTCAGGGCATAAAGGTTTTAAGTGAGGCTTTTGATTATCCCATAATCTTCCCCACTCACCCCAGAACGAAGAAGACCTTGAAGTACTTTAAACTGGACACATATATTTCCAAGATCAAAAACTTGAACATAATAGATCCACTTGGATACCTTGATTTTCTGATGTTATCAGGTAACGCTGCATTGGTCCTAACCGATAGCGGTGGCATACAGGAAGAGAGCTGTATTTTAAAGGTCCCTTGCGTCACTCTCAGACAAAACACAGAACGTCCTGAGACCACAGAGGTCGGAGCCAACTACATTGCAGGCACAGAGCCTGATGAAATACTAAATGGCGCCAGAGCCATGCTGGGTAAGAAACCAAACTGGGAAAATCCTTTTGGAAAAAGCCCGAGTAAAAAAATAATTGATATAGTAGAAAATTCTCTATCGGGGCAATGAAACAACTCGTACAAAACTTCAAATCCGGGGGACTGAAACTCATCGAAGTTCCTGCTCCTCAAGTGAAACTTGGAGGATTACTGGTTCAGAATGTGAATTCCGTCGTCAGTATAGGTACTGAAAAACTGATGATGGATTTTGCCAAGAAGAGTCTTTTGGGCAAGGCTCTTGCAAGACCTGACCTCACTCGACAGGTAATCGACTTTGCTAAAAATGAGGGTTTGCTCAAAGCCTACCAACAAGCGACCAGCCGTTTGGATAACCTTACTCCCCTTGGTTATAGCTCTTCTGGGGTTGTACTGGATGTGGGCGAGGGCATTAACGATTTCAAAAAAGGGGACAGAGTGGCATGTGCCAGAGGCGGCTTTGCTTCGCACGCTGAAGTTATTCTTGTCCCTGAAAACCTCTGCGTAAAAGCCCCTGACAATGTCGCTTTTGAGAGTGCTGCCTTTGCGACCGTAGGTGCCATCGCACTCCATTCGATAAGGCTCTGTGAAGCTAGTCTGGGAGACAGAGTCGCTATCATTGGACTTGGGTTATTGGGGCAACTAGCCGTGCAGATTGCCAAAGCAGCAGGCTACCAGGTTTTTGGGGTGGATAGCGATCCGGGCAAGGTCTCTTTAGCGAATCAGCTAGGTTTGGATGATAGCGCCATCGCCGGTAAAGATGATGTTATCTGTAAATCAGAGAGTATTACAAAAGGTCACGGATTCGATGCTGTGATTATTTTGGCAAGCGCGTCAAGCAACGAGCCTCTTGAGGTTGCCGCTGAAATCTGCCGTCATAAGGGCAAAATCGTTGTGCCGGGAATGGTAAAACTGGATGTTCCCAGACAGACTTTTTACCAAAAAGAATTGAGCTTGGTTGTCTCGAAAGGATGGGGGGCAGGATTTGATGATCCCATTTATGAGTTGAAAGGAATTGATTACCCCCACGCTTATGTTCGCTGGACAGAGCGAAAGAATATGGAACAATTCCTCGATCTGGTTAGCGAAGGCAAGGTCCAGATTGAGCCACTGATAACTCACAAATTCAAAATAGATGAAGCTGAAAGCGCCTACAAAACAATGACTGAGGACAAGTCCGGACAATTTATAGGCGTTCTCTTTAGTTATAATGCCCTGGAAAAGGAATCCCTGGCCCCCAGAATTCAACTCATGAAGATAGCAAAGACCGAAAAACCAAAGAGAAAAACAAACGTAGGGCTGATTGGGGCAGGGGCTTTCGCCACTGGCACAATGCTTCCTCTCATCAAAAAGCTATCTTCTGTCAATAGCAGGGGAATCGCTACGGCAACAGGACTTACCGGCAAGCATGCAGGAGATAAATTCGGTTTCGAGTATTGCACTACCGACTATAAAGAACTCCTAAATGACCCGGAGATCGATTGCATTCTCATTGCTACAAGACATGATTTGCACGCAGGGTTTGTAACAGAATCACTTAAGCACGGAAAAGACGTGTTTGTGGAGAAGCCATTGGCTTTGACACACGATGAGCTTAAGAAGATTATTGCTGTATACGAAGAGAGTCCCCATAGACTTATGGTAGGTTTCAACAGGCGTTTCTCGCCCTTCACTCAAAAAGCAAAAGAACTAATCAGTGGCATTGGCGAACCGTTAGTGATCAACTGCCGGGTAAATGCTGGTCCGGTTCCCAAGGAGAGCTGGGTACACGACTCATCTCAGGGCGGAGGAAGGATACTCGGCGAGGTCTGCCATTTTGTCGATCTGACCCAGTTCTTAACCGGGTCTTTGCCGATCAAGGTATTTGCAGAATCCCTCCGAGAAGCCGGCATCTATAATCCTGATGAGAATGTTGTGATAACGATTACTTTTGCAAATGGATCACTTGCGTCTGTGACATATATAGCTAACGGGGACAAGTCATTTCCTCGGGAGAGAGTGGAGATTTTCGGGGGCGGTTCGGTGTGCGTTATCGAAAACTACAAATCATTGGTCTTCACTCACAAAAGCAAAAAGAAGAAGATGCGAGCATTTAGTAAAGACAGTGGGCACAAATCCGAATTCGCTACGTTTTTCTCTGCGATAGAGCAGGGCCAGCTCATGCCCGTCGATTTTAAAGAGTACATTTCTACTACCCTTGCGACTTTTTGTATCGAAGAATCGCTTTCGAAAGGCGTTCCCGTCAATGTAGATGTGATGAATTATTCGAAGTGATCAGCCAGAAAAACTGCACAGATAGGGTATTTGGTTTGGATTCCCTTTGGCAAACGTCTCCGAGAGGCTAACCGAAAGAAGTCCCTTGTTGGAATCAACTCTACCGTACAAACTTAACAGTTGATAAATGAGTTTAGTGCCAAGCGAAAACAGGATAGTCGCAAGAATGCGTATTCACTTGATTAATCCAAGAAACAGAGTGTGGAGTCCCAATGTATGGGTCCCGCTAGGTTTGCTATACGTTGCAGCGGCGTTAGAGCAAGAAGGCCACTATGTAGAGATCATTGACTTGAATGCTGAACGATTGAAGGATATAGATATACGAAGGAGAGTGGAAAGTGCTGATGTTGTAGGAATAACCGGTATGGTTACTGAATTTGCAGAAGTTATCAGGCTGGTTGACATGGTCAAAAACGCCAATGATAGTGCACGAGTAGTTGTCGGAGGTCCTCTGGCAACAACATTCCATCGAGAATTGCTCGAAGCCTCCAAAGCAGATTTTGTGGTTGTTGGGGAGGGTGAGCGAACAGCAGTGAACCTCATATCTGCCATCGGGCAAAGTGGGGGATTCTCCGATATTAAAGGAATCGCGTACAGGAATAGCGACAAAATCATTGTTGCTGAAGCAATGGAACCGATCTCTGATTTGGATGACATTCCATTTCCTGCAAGACATCTCATAAATATGGACCGACTCACCCAAAACCATTTTAGGAACTTCGGTCTTAAAATTAAGGGTTTTGGGGATATCAGAAGTACGAATTTAGTTTCAAGCAGAGGATGCCCTTACAGTTGCACATTCTGTTTCAAGGATATGTGGGGAACTAAATGGAGGGCGCGGAGTGCTAAGAATATCATCGAAGAAATGGATTTGTTGTACAACGAGTATGGCATAAATGGGTTTGTTTTCAATGATGATACTTTTGTTTTGGACAGGAGAAGAGTCTTTGAATTGTGTAGTTTGATAAAGGGCAAAGGTTTGGATGTGATTTGGTATTGCAATGGACGAGCGAACCTTATGCAAGAAGATTTGCTAAAGGCAATGTACGATGCCGGATGCAGAGGAATTGCATATGGAATAGAGTCAGGAAATCAGCAAATACTGGATTCAATGAAGAAGAGTATTACGCTCGATCAGGTGAGGGATGCAGTTAGGTGGACGAAAGAAGCAGGAATCCACGTCAGTGGGTATTTTATGATCGGGATGTTGGACGAAACTAAGGAGACAATTCGGGATACAATTGCTTTTGCCAAAGAACTCAAACTGGATTTTTACGGCTTTTCTATAACTACGCCTCTTCTCGGCACTGAGTTGTACAATATCGCCGAGGAAAGAGGGTTAATACAAAGAGAGAATACTCTGTTTAAAGAATGGAGCTTTGAAGTCAATACAAATCTAACACGCGATTGCACAGACGATGACCTCGTTTCATTCAAGAATGAGTTATTCAGGGAGTTTCATCTCAAGAAATTTGGCAGATTCTATATCGTTAATCCCACTTTGTTGAGAGGAATGACAAAGGTTCTCCTCTCGCTTCGAAGCAAAGAAGAAGCGGCCGAAGTGTTTAGAAAGATTAAAGGTATAATACGATCATATTGGCATAAGGCTTAATAATGAGGATTTTGAAGGTGACTTCAACCCTTTCACCATTACACGGGGGTGGAGTAGTCGAAGTTGCGAGCAGGTTATCAGAGGCCTTAGTCCAGAGAGGTCACCGGGTTAGTGTGTATACCAGTGATTTCGAATGGGACCAGGAATATGTAGATTCTCTATCCTCCGTAAACGTTTCCCCTTTTCACATATGGTTAGATCCAACCAAATTTCGCTTTACACCAAGCCTAATTTGGAAAGTTAAGAAAGAACTCAAAGAATTTGACATCATACATATGCATAACTATCGCAATTTCGCAAATATCGTAGTGCACCATTATGCCAGGAAATATCGTATTCCTTATGTTCTACAGTCCCACGGATCAGCAGCAACCTACTTCCAAAAAGGGGCGTTAAAGAGGGTTTTCGATAAGCTATGGGGGTATAGAATTCTCAATGATGCTTCAACAACGTTCGCTGTTACCAAAACAGAAGCCCAACAATATATGGATATCGGGATAAGTCATAACAAAATCGATATTGTACCCAACGGAATCTCCCTTTCTGAATATGAAGAGTTACCGCCGAAAGGAGACTTTAGAAAACAATATGGTATAAGTAACGATGATACGATAATTCTTTATCTGGGCAGAGTAAATAAAATCAAAGGAATCGACTGTCTGGTAAAGGCCTTTGCCCAGCTGAGAAAAAATATCCCTGCAACAAAGCTCGTAATTGCAGGGCCGGATGATGGATATTTTTCAAGATTGAAAAATATCGTGTACGAGCTTGGCATTGAATGTGATGTAGTGTTTCCCGGACCCCTTCATGACAAAAATAAGATAAGTGCTTATGTTGATGCGGCAGTATATGTCTTGCCCTCAAACTATGAGATATTCGGAATGACATTATTGGAGGCTTGGGCTTGCGGCACACCGGTAATAACCACTGATCAATGCGGATTGGCTGACGTGGTGGCAAATAATCAAGCGGGATTGGTCGTCCCTTACGATTCAAACAGCCTCCATGACGCACTCTATCATATCCTGAACGATGAGGAATGCCAACAGCGATTTGGGGAGAATGGGAAATCATTGGTGCGCAATCAGTTTAACTGGGAGAAAATCGCGAAGCAAGTAGAAGATATTTATGCTGGCAGTATTATATCAGCTTGATAGTTATTGAATTGAAACTGGGTATGGGATAGGGTGAGTTTGGCATTATAAAAGGGGACCACTAGGGAGAAAAACGGCACTCATAAAGGGGACCACCTGGAAATAAAAGTAATCCGGTATGCTGGAGGAGATTCCAGAGCC
>JABHWQ010000132.1 GCA_018657655.1 Chloroflexota bacterium
TCAACCCGCCTGATCTTTTCATCTTTGATTTCCATATCGAGCTGGCAGCCAACACCGCAGTAGGGGCAAGTAGTCGTCACTACGCGATCCGGTACTCCCATCCAGCGAGCGCTGCGCTCACTTAAAGCTCCAACCGGACAAACATCAACGCAGGCGCCACAGAATTTGCACCCGGCAACCTCGAGAGAATCACCAAAAATGGTGCCGACTAGTGCTTCACTTCCTCGATTGATGAAAGCTATCGCTCCCACTCCTCTGATTTCCTGACAAACCCGAACACACTTACCGCAAAGAACACAAAGATTGTAGTCACGAGCAATAAGGGGATCGTTAAATACTGGATAATTCTTGTATTGGTAAGGGGCTTTCAATTCTTCGATTCCAACGAAATCAACAATCTTTTGAAGGTCACAACGCTTGTCTTTGGGGCAGGCGACACATCGTTCTTCAACTGAAACGGTCCGCAGGCATACATCCAGTGGACCACAGATTTCTCTTTTATGGCAGACCAGGCATTCATGGGGATGCCGAGAGAGAATAAAGTCTATAATAGTGCGCCTGAGCTGAGTGATCTCTTCCGTTACAACGTTGACAACAATGCCTTCTTTGACGGGCTCAGTACACGCGGTGACCATACCTTTCTTACCTTCGATCTCAACGAAGCAAAGCCTGCAAGCTCCGAATGGCAACTCAATATCTGCGATAGCACAGAGATTTGGAATGTAGATATCGTTCTCTAGCGCCGCTTCCAGGATTCTTTTTCCTTCTTGTGCTTGAATCTGTTTTCCGTCAATTGTCAGATTTACCATATAATCACCTCAGATCAAGGATATTTACACAACAAAAAGGGGAGCGAAAAGCCTATCATCTCCCCTTTTAACTAGTTACCAGATATTCATTCTATAATGCCCTGCATTTTTACATAAAAACCCAGCTTGGCACGAACGCGCCAAACCGATTGATTTTAACATATAGCGATGAAGCGGGGCAAGAAAACACTCTACCGTTTACTTTGCCCTTTGTGCCTGGAGCCACTTTGCTTTTTGGGCAGTTCTGATTTCATCGTTTACGGGTTTGTACTTTGCCATGAAATCATCCCTGAACTCTGCAAAGGTCCCTTCAATAATTCTGCTCCTCATTTGCTCCATGAGACTTAATATGAATCGCAGATTGTGGATGGTTGTCAGTCTGTATCCCAGCAATTCCTCACATTTGAAGAGATGATGCAGGTAAGCCGCAGAGAAGGTGCGGCAGGTATAGCAGTTACAGTGGGGATCGATTGGTTGGTCCTGTTTTTTAAAGCGAGCGTTGCGAATATTGGCCCTTCCTTTGTTAGTGAACAATGCCCCGTTCCTGGCGATTCGGGTCGGCAGGGCACAATCGAACATATCGATCCCGCAGGAAACACACTCGACCAGGTCCTCCGGCGAACCGACTCCCATCAAGTATCTTGGCTTGTCTGCCGGGGGCAGGGCTGCGGTTTCCCTGGTTATCGGGTACATGAGGTCTTTGGGTTCGCCAACACTCAAGCCTCCAATGGCATAACCGGGGAAATCCAGCGATACAAGAGCTTCCGCCGATTCCCTCCGCATTTCAGTGGATGTGCCCCCTTGAACGATCCCGAAGAGTAATTGATCTTTCCGTTTATGCCTTTTAAGGCATCGTTCCGCCCAGCGGTGAGTTCGATTCATAGCTTCTCTAACCGATTCCGGTTTGGCATCGTATGGGCAGCATTCGTCGAACGCCATGATAATATCCGCGCCAAGTGTTTGCTGGATATCGATAGCCAGTTCGGGTGTCAGAAAGTGTTCACTCCCATCGATGTGAGATCGGAATAGCGCCCCTTCGTCGTTGATCTTGCGCAGGTGCCCCAGGCTGAATACCTGAAAACCTCCGCTATCCGTGAGCATTGGGCCATCCCAGGCCATGAATCGGTGAAGACCTCCAAACCGTTCGATAACTTCCAGCCCGGGTCTCAAATAGAGATGATACGTGTTGCCCAGCAGTATTTTTGTCTCGATTCCTTTCAGATCGTCGGGAGCCAGGGTTTTGACCGATCCCTGCGTAGCCAAAGGCATGAAAAACGGAGTAGGTATATCCCCGTGTGGAGTAACGAATAATCCTGCACGGGCGCTGGTTTGAGGGCAGGTGTTTTCTACACTAAAGAACTGTTCTGAAATAAAATACCTCTCATCCTAGAGCCAGAAATTGAAGCACATGGCGAGGAAGATAAGTCCCAGGTAGGGGAAGGATGATAGTTTATAGACTCGCCAGGAATCCTTGGAGGCTCCGTTACGCAACAGGAGCGTGCTGGCCCAGATCATAGTAATGCCGGTGATATTAGCTATGGCAAAGAATAGCCATCCGAAATCGGCTACATGCCAGAGAATCAATGAAACAACATATAAGAGGATAGCCAGGGAAAACAAGAGCTGGATGGCGGCTTTATCGCTGAGTGTCAACGGGAAGTAGGCGATGTTTGCTCTGACGTAGTCATCGCGCCGAGCGACCATCACGCTCCAGACGTGAAGCGGAATCCATGTCGTGATGAGCAAACACATGAAAAGAATAATCCAGTTGGGGTGAGGGCTGATAGCTATGTACCCGATCAATACCGGGGCGCATCCGGCGATAGTCCCCTGGATTACGCACATTGCTCTTTTGCGGTAAACCACTGAAGCAATGGTACCAGCCAGTCCAAACGCAAAACACAATGGGTGTAGTAACACTGCTATGACAAGTGCTGCAATCACGAGGCTGATGGCGAGCGGCAGCATTTTCTCCGGCGGGTAGATTCGCTGTGAAGGGATAGACCGGGCGCAGGTACGTCCCATAAGTACATCAACTTCTCGATCCAGATAGTTGGTTAGCCCGTTGCAACCGGCGCTTCCCAGCAGCACAGCCGCAAAAACACCCAGAGACGGCCATACATCGGGCGATCCCTCGGCGGCTATGATAGCGGCACACAGCCCGATGAACGTCAGCAGGATAGTCTCACGTGGTTTTAGCACATCGATGTAGTTCCAGATGCTTCGAAAAGACGTTCTTGTGGGGCTGGTTATGGTGTTCAAATTGACCTCGGAAACTAATAGAAAATCGAATAAATTTCAATCAATTTAATGATACCGTATGGGTTGGGGGCTGTCAAAGCTCGGCTACGTTTGTGACGGCTTTGCGGGAGGGGCTGATTTGCTGGCTTCGTTGATGTATGCCTGGATGATATCGTGACGCCGGAGAACCCCGAGGAATTTGGTGGGATCTTTACGGTCGACCACCGGTATTCGGTCGAAGTCCCTGGCTCCAAGCTGGAATAGCACTTCGTATAGCGTTTGATCAGGGAAGGCCACAATCGGTGTTCTAGTTGAAATGTCATCGACAGTCAGGGTATCTACTTCAATTCCCTCTTTTGCTGCTGCGGCGTGAACGTCGGTTAGGGTGACTATTCCCTGGAAATGCCCGTATGCATCCACCACTGGGAATCCGAGGCGTTCCGATTGATCCATCTGGTTCAGTAAATCGGGAACCGACATTTGAGGTGAAACGGTAGGAAAATTGCGGGTCATAACCTGGGAGACAACTACGGTTCGCATAATATCCTTTTCTTCCACACTCCGCAACTTGATTCCCCTGCGTTTGAGCCGAATAGTGTAAATGCTGTCTTTGCTGAAGGCCCTGGCGACGATGACTCCGATAACCACTGATGTCATTACTGGTAAGATGATTTCATAATCGCCAGTTAATTCGAAAATGATGAGAATAGCCGTGATGGGCCCCCGGACTGCAACTGCAAAAAATGCAGCCATGCCAACCATCGCATAGGCCCCGATGGGTCCAGTCGCATCTGGAAATGCCTCGTTGAATACGCTTCCGCATACACTGCCCAGGGCAGCTCCCATGAACAAAGACGGCGCGAACACGCCACCGCTGCCACCACTGCCCAGAGTAATAGATGTTGCAAGGACCTTCAACCCCAGCAGTATCAGCACCACACGTGCGGCCGCTTCTCCGGAAAGGATGGCATCGACCGGGCCCGTATCAAGAGATTCTCCTCCAGCGCCATAGTGAGAACCATATCCGACTCCGAAGATATCTGCTGTGAATCCTCCCGAGGAGACATATTCGATAGAAACAAATCCGATTATCCCGACGATTAGACCTCCCAAAGCGGCTCTTAAATATACAGGTATGGGCCAGCGTTCAATCAGGTCTTCAGATTTGTAAAAGAATTTGACGAAGAACATCCCTGCAAAGGCACATATCAATCCAAGTAGGGCGTACAGCGCGATCTCCTGATTGCTTTCCATGCCATATTCCACTGGGAGTTTGAAGGAGGTTTTGTTTTGTTCATCGAAAAGCAACCATCGAGCCACGATGCTGGCCATCACGGAACTCAAAATAACGAACCCGACGTTGCGGGCTACGATACGGCGTTGAACTACTTCGAGGGCGAAAAACGCACCGGCGATGGGTGCATTGAAAGTGGCGGCAACACCTCCTGCTACTCCGCAAAGGACCAGTGTTTTGAGCCATTCCTCCGGTACCCTGAACAATTGCCCTACTGCTGAGCCTATGGACCCACCGATCTGAACGATAGGTCCTTCACGGCCGACCGATCCGCCACTGCCGATACAGATGGAAGATGCCAAAACCTTGATGGCACCGA
>JABHWQ010000192.1 GCA_018657655.1 Chloroflexota bacterium
AGGCTCTGTTATAATCTGACCAATTAGTAACTTTGTAGCGGGTTGGTGAGGGATGCTTTTTCATTGTGGGGGATACTCCCATTTCTCTATTTCCCCCACGGCAAGATTAACCGCTTATTCGCATTTGTGCAACAAAGCCTGCTGTAGCAAAAGACGATACTTAATTCGTAGGAGAATAAAATGAGAGGTAAATCAGCGATTGGTTTTTCCCTGTTTTTCCTCATTATTGCCGGACTTTTATCTTGTAGCTTCAATTCTGAGGAAATTGATGAATTAGAGACACAGGTAACCAAGCTCACCTCCGAATTACAGCAAAAGCAGGAGGATTATAACTCCCTCGTTGTTGCACATCATGAACTGGAATTGACTGCTGAACAGATGAACCAAGACATTGAGGAATTTAGGGACGAAAATGTCAGTCTTAATTCTGAGCTTATCGTTGCCCAGACAGAAATAGCTAAATTGAATGCATCATCTGGCCCGACCATTTCCTCACTCATAACACAAATAGGCGAATTGCAAGCAGAGAATGATAATTTTAATATCCAGGTTGCTCAATTGACAAAACAACTTACGCCGTCTCCAGACCATGCACTGACATGGGTTCAAGTCAAAAATGACCCTGACCTTCGCAGTACCTCTTGGGCTGGGCAGGGATATACATGGCAGAGCAAAGTGGAGGAGATTGGCAGGCAGTATCATGCAAGCCATATTTTCATAGAAGGTGAAACGGATTGTAACGACATGGCCATTGATATTTGGAATATGCTACTTGCGCAGGATATAAAATCCGTCATAACAATTGGCAGCTTAGACAATTCAATGGTTACTTTTGATCAATGTGACCATGCATGGCTCTCCGTATTTGATTCAGAGGGGGAATTTGTTTCACTTGAGCCAACTACTGGACAAGTGTTCTACTCTAATACTGCCGGGCATGAGCAATACATTGGCGGATTCTTCTACAAAAAACCCTCTGATCTTCGTTCAGATATGATGAAACGGTGGTAATGTTGACTATTAAGTTTACGGTCAATACTCCATTCTTTTACTGTTTATAGCGTAATGAAATGAACATCCATGGGGATTTGTAACACAACCTAACCAATCATTGCACCCGACTTTGTGGGGCGTCTTCCTTTGAGCCTGATTCTGCAACCGGAAGTCGTTTTGTTTCAGCTTGGTGGCACGAGGGCAATAACATGTTAAAATACAAAGTTAAAACTTCTGCTATAATGCCAGGAAGGTTTGGGTGCCGCCCTGTACAGTTGGCCATACCCGGCGGCTCCTGAATTCGGACGTTATGCCTAAAAGATCGAACCATGAGTAAAGTCAAAGCAAAAATCATTTCTATTGGACACCTTCCTGCTGATATTGATTTGACAAAAATCGCAAGCTGGAAATCTGGCCTATTCGAGTTATCTGACGTTATAGAACACTATGAGCTGAGATGCGATTCAGATACAGATGACTGGGAGTATTCTGATGCAAATATTTGTACCCAACTACCAGAAAGAGGTATCGAGGATTTATTAGTTGCTTTAGTTAATGTCCCTCTGGAAAACAACTATTACCTACGTCGAGTTCAAAATAATATGCTCGTAATTACTTTCTATGAAATAGCTGATTCTTTGAGGCAAAACAGAATACCCCTTGAAAACGTGGTCTTGCGTTCACTTTATGCCTGCTCTCTAGTTCATCGAAGAAACAGCGGCCATATCCCAGAAATGTGGGAGCTTAGTAAATTTACTCATGACGAGACTAGAGGTTGTATATACGATATGACTGGTGTGAAAGAAGAAATAGCATTCTCTTGCGTCAAACCGATCATATGTTCCGAATGCTATGAGCGATCAGTTCGAGAAAAAGTATCTCGTACAACTCTTGACGAGGCCAGATCTGAATTAACAAAGATTAATAAGCAGCTATTCTATCAAATTACTGATTTAGTCAAAGCTCATCCGATAATCGCAATCATAGTATCATCAATATGGGCCATTTTGCTTAGCTGTATAGGTTCTTTGCTAGGCAACTTATTGTTTTAGGCATAACTCATTGAACTACGACTGCGAATCCCTACTTTAATCCGTGCGATTCAAAGGTTTCCTGACCAATCCCAAGGATGCCAACTTTGCCTCACGTCGCTTTATGGCCAAGTCAATGAACGGATCATCAAGCATACGGGCAATTTCTTGTCTGACAAATTTCTTACCGTATGATACTGAATTCTCCAAGCCCATCGACATATCAACCGTTGCTGCCATAGTGACCATTATCCCACGAGCCTGTTGTTTAAGTGCAGTGAACTTCGGTTTGTACTGTCTTACCCGAATTACCCCGGTAGGTTCCCCGAACAAAGTGAGTGCTTCCTGAACAACACGCCAAAAGGGCTTAATCTCCCATCGGGAACGATTGGAGTCCTTCCCCTTCTTCCGAAGAGTCAACCATTTTGTAGTTAGATATGACCACAAATCGCCAATTTGAGCATTCAAATCATCAACTGTCTCAACCTGCATCGTTCGTAGGAAATCGCGCCTAAGTTGAAACTCAACACGCGTCACCGAGTCCCCTTCTTGATAGCCGTTATTTTTCCATAAGTCATAGAACCACTCTTTCCTGCTCTGTGTTTTTATTTCTTCGATTTTATCGTATATTCGGCACAAACAGTCCCCGCTGCCAATCGTTAAGGTGTTCAATTTAGAACCTCTGGCATAAGATTTAATAGTATGGATTGTGGACTTTCTCTGAGCTCGGGTAACAACCTCGTGATGATTACGATCGATCTTAGGTAGACCATCATTAATATCAACCGAGATATCTACGCGACTCACCTTCTCTGCACATATATAAGCCCAATCGCCAAGCCACTCTTTAACATGGCTGTATGCATTCATATAGCCATCTCGCCAGAGAAATTCACTGGAGAACCTCACTTGAACTTCAGGATATGCGGCTCCTCCGTTGTACTCAGGTTTGATTTTTAACGTAATATCATTGTTCTTCAAGATGTATTGATGTTGCCGCGTTCCAGTGGGGAGAACTGCAAACAATTGACCTCGGAAATCAATGCGCCCACCGTCGGTGTCAAACTGGACAGATTTCGCCATTTCTTTGGCTTCCGCCAGCATAAACCACTCCGACTCTGCTAGGTTATAACCTTCAATACAGAAACCGACCTCCAACGTGTCAACTCCTGCTAGAACAACTTTCCTCATCGTAAACCTCCTCCTGTATTTCTAAACCCCCTGTTAGTATGTTTGGGGGTCTCGGGATTGCCCGCTATTCGTTTTGCCCTACGTCTAAAAGATGGAAAGGATAGCAGAGCGAAGCCGCCACCGCCGCTTTCGCTACTGCTACTTCCTCATCTAGCCCCTCCTCTCAACCCCTTCTATCGTGTATACTGACGTTTCGGGGATAACCTTTCCGGTTGTCTCCCGAAGCTTGGATAAGTCTGCGACTTACCCACAGTCTTCACGATACTGCTGCTGTTGCCGTTTTCCTATTTAGTTGATGAATCATGTTGCCGATCGCTTATCAATTGCCTCAGAGCATTCACAGGCACTCTTACGCATCTACCCCATCGCACCGAAGGAATTTCCCCCGAATCCAACATAGAATATATTTTTGATCTGCTCACCGAAATAAGATGAGCTGCCTCCATCGGCCTGAGTAAGAGCTTTTCCACCAGATCACCTCCCATCCTTTGTGTGTTGCATATTTGGCCTATAAGTCTTATAATACAAACACTATGGAACATAAAATCCCAAAATAAGACATAACTCTTTATGTCTATGGGACAAAAAGGGGCCGTCATGAGTCGTCCAAGAGATCCAGAGGTTGAGCGTAAAGCCTTGCAGCTACGCAATCAAGGCACTACCCTGAAAACTATCTTAGAAACAATCCAGCAGGATTTTGGTGATCGAGCACCAGACTCCATCAAGACAATTTCGCGATGGATAAAGGAGCAGAAGGATAGAATTCGTAAACTTCAGAATGAGGTTGTTACAGCCAGTGACGAGAACAGCGAGGAATGTTTCATTTCACCTATGATAGCTGAAACCATTTCCGATTCAGCCAAATCTTCTCAGAGTGATGTGCCGCCCCCGCCATCCGTGGATGACCTTATTGATCAAGGTGTACCCAAGGATAGAGCACCTTGGGTCTTGGCCAACTGGGATATGGCTTACATTGCGCGTGACCCGTATCGTTTTGAGGGCGTTCAGAAGTTGATGACCATCCTCAAAACATATCACACTATGCCATATGACAAAGCTGTGCAACTGGCGCAGCTCGAATTGACCCTAGAATACATCAACCATCCTGGACTCCGTGAGTTCATCGACCGCGCAAAGCGTTATCATCCCTGGGAGGGAGGCGAAAATCAGAAGGCCTTTGATGCTATTATGTCCCAAATTGGAACCCCAGTAATTAAATCAAGTAGGACACACGACATCGATATGATCACAAATCAGGAAGATGACGGGCGATGGAAAGCTGTTGTTATGGGTTCCCCCCAATACTCCGCATACGGCGATACAGAAGATGAAGCTTTGAACAACTTGACACCAAGAATTGACAAGACTCGTTTCAAACGAAGGGGGTGATATGAACGGAAGTATACAAAAACGTGGTAAACATTCATGGAGACTTGCGTTTGATCTAGGGAAAGATGAAAACGGCAAACGACAACGCAAGTTTGTCACTGTTCAAGGAACGAAAGCCGAGGCACAGAGACAATTGAGGGAACTGGTCTCATCGGTGGATAAAGGTTTGCCCATTGATACATCCAATATCACTGTTGGGGAGTTTCTCGATCAATGGCTAGAGACTTATGTCAAAACCAACACATCACCAAAAACATGCTATGACTATGATGGGATGATTCGGCGCTATATAAAGCCAACACTCGGACACATTCCATTGAGGAAATTGAGTCCCCAATTGATCCAACAACTTCATGCCAACATGTATGAACAGGGACTCTCAGCCAGAAGTGTTCAATATACACACAGGATATTGAAGCAATCTTTGAAGCATGCAATGAAATGGGGATTACTGTACAGGAATATCTGTGACCTGGTTGATTCTCCAAAGCTTAAGCGCAAAGAGATGCGATGTTTGGATGTATCAGAAGTTCAAAGGCTTCTGGAGGCCACTTCCGGTTCTATCTATGGGCATATCTTCCACTTGGCAGTCTATACTGGCCTTCGTCGAGGTGAACTCCTTGCACTCCGTTGGTACGACGTCGATCTACACAGCAAGACTCTATATGTGAATCAAGCTCTGACAACAATCAAGGGAAAGGGAGTAGTAGCCAGCGAGCCAAAGACTCCCAATTCCAGGCGTCTGGTAAGCTTACCACCGAGCGCAACCGGACTCCTCAGAAGTTTGAAAGCCAAACGAATGGAGCAATACGAAGCGATTGGCATTGAATGGGACCAGTCAACTTATGTCTTCTGCAACGTGGACGGGAGTCTGATAAGGCCGGACACGGTTACTCACGCCTTCCAGCGTACTGCACAAAACTTGCGATTGTCAGATGTTCGTTTTCACGATTTGAGGCATACACATGCCACGCTCATGCTCAAGCAAGGAGTTCATCCAAAAATCGTGAGTGAACGACTTGGACATGCCAGCATCCACATAACACTGGATACATACAGTCATGTGTTGCCGGGATTGCAGGAGACCGCAGCGCTCCTATTCGATGATGTTCTCAGGCAGCCATCTGAAAAACTCAGCTCAAATACCAGATGAATCTGCTGTGTCGCCAATTTGTCGCCAATTGTAGACTAAGAGGGGTCAAATAGGGTATAATTTAAAGCTGTGGGCCGCTAGCTCAATTGGCAGAGCAACTGACTCTTAATCAGTAGGTTACAGGTTCGATTCCTGTGCGGCCTACCATTCCCCCAAACATCACTCATCCTTTCGGGATGGCGACAATTATCACGGTTTCTGGTGCTTCTCAAAGCAAGGTATACACACAGTCTTGTCAGCCGTTTTTCGTGCTTTTGTAGTCATTACCATTTCTCCGCAGGACTCGCACTTTACTGAGTCCATAATCCTGGCGGGTTCAGGTTCCTCCATGTGCGCCTCCTCCAACGAGACAACATCTCCTTCAGCCGCAGTGAGAAGCCAACTAGCGAACTCTTCCCTGTTATGGAGAATGGCTTCGGGGACGTTTTGAGGACTGAATACAACGCGCACTCCTTTTCTGGAATTGCGATTGTAAAGTGTATACACCTGCTTACCATAGTCTCTAAAGATGAAATTACCTTTCCCGAACGTACAACCGGAGACGTATTGCAAGGCATCCACACCGCATGCGTTATTTTCGACGATTGCGACTAGCTCTTCGTCAACTGCATGTGAACCCGATAATAATTCCATCGCCGCCTTCGTCATTCTGTACCCAATCGCCAAACCGGGACAGCTATGGCCATGAAAGGCAATGAGATCATCGTATACGTCATTCATTTTATTCTCCCCCTTTGCAACACTTGATGGCCACCCTAAATCTGGATTAATCAACTGCAAGGTTCGCCAATATACTACAGAAACCGTGTTGAGTAGTCAAGGAAATATAAGGCACTACCAGGACCCCATCTTTTTTACCATTTCCCCCTCAGTAGTACATGGATAATGGTATAATGCTATGGGAAAAACAGGTTACGGGTTCGATTCCTGTAGCACACCAGTTAAGATTCAAGAGGATTTTTTTGAAGTACCGACTAGTATTTGGATTAGTTGTCCTACTCATCATCTCAGGATCGGTAGGAGGATGCGCCTGGAGAAACAACGAATTCACTATCAGAGTATCAGGCACTGATGGCCTGGAATTCAGTGGTGAATATGGGGCTACGCTGGCTGATGGCAGGATGCGCGGCGGTAAAGAGTCGAAAAGTGTCAATGGTATAGTGCCAACCGAATACTCAATAACAGCAGATGTGGTATGGTGTTCGTTTGCCAAGCAATCCGAGGGTGGCACCCTGAAGGTAGAAATATTTAAAGGCAACGAGGTTATTTCGGAATCGACTACATCAATTCCTTACGGAGTCATTTCTTTAGATGCAAGTTGAGGACCAGCAAAATAATCACTAACGCCCATACTCATTACCCTGAAAACATGCTCAGTCAGCGATTATGGGGAAATGCGGCAAAGTATTTTAACTTCAGTCCACCTTGTTGGCAAACTTCCTCACCCGTATCTTCGTCGCGGTCTCGATATTATACGTACCGATTGCCTCCTGTACCGCAACAATGATTCGATCCAGCCATCTTGAAATAGTCGCAGACAGAATTCCCCATTTACTCTTCTTCATCTTTCCCCCTAAACAGTCTATACATTGCAAGATAATTATGATAAAAACCTTTCCTTGGAAAACACTTGTATATAAGAAATTGGTTTTCTCTACGTTCATAGTCTATCCGGATACGTTATTTGAGCATATAGGAAATTGGTCCCGGGTAACCGGTTTTGAAGCTATTTTGATAGATAGCAAAACTTGCAATAAGTATTTGAATGGGAATATAATGCAAATCGAGGACAAGTCAGCATTTAAGCAAAGATACCTTATGCTTCTCCAGCCCTACCTATTTTTTTGTTTAACAACACAACATGAAGAGGATAGCAAGCTATGTTGGCCAACTATATTCTTAGAAGCATCTTGAAGGCCATCAGGATTATCCTTTGGCCAGTTGACATGGCCTTGGTTTATTTCTACTGGCTGCTTCTTCGAATTAGTTTTGGTTTGCTGTCGCCGGTATATACCATTATCTTCAATGTGGTATGGTTTCCGTTCAGTTTGTATATAAGGATAACTGTTTGGATTTACCGGGAGCTGTTCACTCCACGTCCACTATTAGCTGTAATTTCAATACCTCTACTCACAATCCTAGATATAGCTCGGATGATACTGCCCAATCCAAGTATGTCCGACAGGCTAGACAAAGCCCTAATTATAGAATCATGGCCATACCCGGCAATTGGTATTGCTGCTAAAACCCCCAAGACAGAGGATCACTCAGCCAATTCTTGCCCTCAGTGCGGCAAACACGTGGCGAGCAATTGGGAAGTATGCCAATTCTGCGGGGAGAAACTTGACTCATGCCCTTACTGCGGCAATGTAATTGGAATAACCACTGTCCACTGCCCCATGTGTGGAACGACAATCGCGGAAAGATCTTCCGTAATACGCCAGTGCCCAATGTGTGGCGATATGGTCAACCCTGAGTGGAAAAAGTGCCTCCGATGCAGTGAACCACTGGTTTAAGCATCACCGATTTTCAGGCAAGTTATTCGGCCTCTGTTTCTTCCTCTGTTCGCGCTTTTATATCCTCGACAATTTCCTTCATCGCGGCAATATTCAAATAAGGTTCGACTTTGAAATCACCAGTCGAAATCCCCCCTAAAACCCAATCGAGTACATCCAGCACATCATGAGCAAAGTCCACATCTTCATCTTCGGATTCTTCTTCAGTGCCAGAATCCACAATGAAATCTGTAATCTCCACTATTTCGTCCCTGAGTTCTTTGATCTCTTTCTCGCTTCTCATTTTCTTAAGGCCCCTTTGCTCGCAATAGTTACGATCCCTTACTCGAACCGAAACAGCAACTTAAGCAACATCATACCGCCTGAACACCTGATAGCGCAACTTCCACACATATCGCTTATTGCGAACCGTAGTAGCACAAGGTAGAATCTAGGCAGTAGATCGTTTAAGGAATTACATGTACATTCTGGGCACCGCAGGACACGTAGACCACGGGAAATCGACTCTGGTCCATGCCCTTACCGGCATCGATCCCGATCGCCTGGCCGAAGAAAAAGAACGCGGCCTGACTATCGACCTTGGTTTCGCCTGGCTGAAGCTCCCCAGCGGGAAAGAAGTGAGTATTGTAGACGTACCTGGCCACGAAAGGTTCGTCAAAAATATGCTCGCCGGCATTGGGGCAATCGACCTAGCGCTGCTGGTCATCGCTGCTGATGAAGGCGTGATGCCTCAAACCAGAGAGCATCTGGCTATCCTAGATTTGCTCAATGTCACTCAAGGCATCGTCGTCATCACCAAGAAAGATATGGTAGATGAGGAAATGGTGGAACTGGTTACGATGGATGCCGAGGAAGTGATTTTGGGTACGGCATTGGAGGGTGCTCCAATAATCCTCACCTCCGCCAAAACCGGAGAAGGATTGGGCGAGCTAGTATCCACCATCGACGAACTTCTCGAATCCACCACTCCACGCAGGGATATCGGCAAACCAAGGTTCTCAATCGATCGAGTCTTCACTATGAAAGGTTTTGGCACCGTGGTCACCGGCACGCTCATAGATGGAAAACTTGCTGTAGGCCAGCAAGTGGAAATATTGCCAAAAGGTCAACGAGTCAACATTCGCGGATTACAGACACAC
Source organism: Chloroflexota bacterium (assembly GCA_018657655.1). Classification (GTDB taxonomy): domain Bacteria; phylum Chloroflexota; class Dehalococcoidia; order SZUA-161; family SpSt-899; genus JABMQN01. The sequence continues at coordinate 9,413 of JABHWQ010000192.1, forward strand.
AAACAGAAAATAGAAACAGCTTTGCCTGGTAGCCGAGTTGCCGTGAATATCGGAGGCATCGCAGTTGAGGAATTGCATAGAGGAATGGTCCTCACTACCACAGGATGGCTCGCTCCCACTCGATTTATAGACGTCAGCATCCGTGCCGTCTCCGCTTTGGAACAACCGATCACGCATAACAAATCGATAACTTTCCACACGGGTACAAGCGAAGTGACAGGCAAGCTCCGGTTATTGGATAAAGATAAACTCACCTCTGGAGAAAGTGGCTGGGCGCAGTTAATGCTCGCCACACCAGTGCCCGTATCACGAGGTGATCTATTCATTATCCGCTCGTCATCGGGCACACTGGGTGGCGGAACCATCATAGATCCCAAAGCCCGACGGCACCGCCGTTTCCAGCAAAGTGTTATAGAGAGCCTGAAAGCCAGAGGAAAAGGCACCTTGGACGAAATACTTTTGGCCACTCTTGAAGCTAACGAACCCGCTGTATTTGGAGCGCTTTTACCCTTGTGCAACCTCTCACAAGAGGAATCAGCAAAAGCCCTTGAAATATTGACTACAGATAATCGTGTAGTGATGTTTGGCTCGAAAGGACCTCGATCATTGCTGATATCCATTGGCGGATGGAATCGATTAACAGGTGAAGCTCATAAGTCAATCGAGACTTATCACGTTCAATTCCCTCTGCGACTCGGTATGCCCAAAGAGGAACTGAGAAGTCGCCTTAAAATCGCCTCGCAGCATTTCAACGATGTTTTGCAAAGACTTGCAGGGGACGGCATTTTGATCGAAGAAGGCGCTTTAGTCAGGCTCCCATCGCACGAAATCAAATTATCACAAAAGCAACAAGCCCAGGTTGATTCTCTTTTGGCATCCCTCAAACAAAATCCTTATTCTCCTACCGGCGTTGAGCTGCCGGAACCGGAACTTCTGAACGCACTCACCGGAAAACGACTGGTGGTAAAGATGAGCGATAATGTCATCTTTGATGCCTCTGCATACGATGAAATGGTTGCACGCGTCATCGATCATTTGAAAGCCAATGGAAAGATAACCGTAGCCGAGGTCAGGGACATGTTCACCACCAGCCGCAAATACGCTCTGGCGCTAATGGAACATCTCGATGAACAGAAAGTAACCCGGCGCGTCGGTGACGAGCGGGTATTGAGATAACAAACAAACCATCCCCCGTATAGCCCGACTTCTCTGTGGCGGAAAAAGAGATTGCTGAACACGGGTAACAATTATTAGAACATGAAAACCATATACTCACATTCAGATGATGATAACTTCGCTTGGATTTACAACAAGCACTGGGGACCTTATGCCAATCAAGCGCTTCCCATCCTGGAACAATTAATGCTACCGTTTCTCCCCTCAGAGGCTCATATTCTCGATCTCTGTTGCGGAACGGGACAACTGGCAACTAAGCTAATAGCCAAAGGATATAGCGTTACCGGAATTGACGTATCCAATGAGATGATTCGCTTTGCCCGTGAAAACGCTCCAAATGGCGATTTCATTGTGCAGGATGCACGTCATTTCCATTTCCCTCGAACCTTCGATGCAGCCGTTTCAACATATGACGGCCTCAATTTCATCATGAGTCCACCGGAACTCACGACTGTCTTTGAGAACGTTTTCGAATCTCTTCAAAATGGTGGTATATTCCTCTTCGATCTAAACACCGAAGCCGGGTATCTCTACCACTGGGAAGATGGAACATTCAGCATTGTTGAAGAGGATCACGCCTGCATTGTTCGATACGAATACAATGCCGATGAAAAACTAGTTAGGTTCGATGTAACTATTTTTCGTCTACTGGAAGGATGGCTTCGCACCGATCTGACTTTTTACCAAAGATGCTATTCGAGTTTTGATATTCGGTATGCACTCAATCTAGCCGGTTTCACAGATATCAGTATCTATGGATATCACGATGAACTTGGCCTAACCGAACTTTCCCTGGAAAGCGAGCGGATGTACATCGTTTGCCGCAAGTCTTGAGTCTACCAGTATATTTGATCCTGTTTATCGTATTTTCAATAGCCAGGATATCTGCAAACTAACAGAAATGAAGAATACTTTTCGCATGAAACAACTCACTTTCAGCATCGTTTTAATCATGATAGTTATCGTATGCTTATGCGCATGCGATGAAGAGGAAAGCGCTCACAACATAGAGAAGCCATCCCCAATCACAGGTGAAACCCGGTCGTTCGCCCTTGGATTCACCGATTTCCCATACGCCCGCACATCCGACGCATATCTGGAAGGTTACGATATCATAGAAAAAGACGCCGATATGGCGGTGATGCACTTCGACGACGGTATTCCTTGGCAATCTGCCTTCGATAAAAGTGGTTACGGAACCGAAATTGAAAACGAACTCAAGGTAAAAGTGTCATTGATACCTGATGACCATCTTATCTATCTTGCCATCACGCCCATTTCATTCGAGCGCGACGATATAGCTAAAAATAAGGGTGATGAAGAAATTCCCTGGCGCCCTCGGTTTGACGATCCCGACGTCATTACAGCCTACATCAACCATGCCAACAAAATGATAGAAATATTCTCCCCCGATTATTTTGCTTACGCTATCGAAGTAAACCTTTTCTTCAGCAAAACACCGGATCGATGGGAAGAGTTCATAAGATTAGCTGCAGCCACATACGCCAGCATAAAGGCTGATCACCCATCGCTTCCTGTTTTCATCACCATACAGGCCGATTTCTTCCATCCTGAACCTGAAAACCAGACTGCGGCACTGCAAGAAATACTCCCCTACACCGACTACATTGCCATCAGCACGTATCCGTTCACAAACCAGATGGACCAAACTCAGCTATCAAGCAACCATTTTTCTGCGATTACGAACCTAGCGCCCAACAAGCCTTTCGCGATTTCAGAAACGGCCTGGCCGGCCGAGGATATCACCGATCCCTATCCCATCACCATAGAGGGGAGTGAAGAATATCAAAGCGCTTATCTTGAGTGGTTGATTGACGAAGCGAAGCGATTGGATGCGGTGTTCGTTACATGGTTTTTTACCAGGGATTACGATCAATTTTGGGAAGCGGAACTTCAAAATAGCCCCATAGCACCCATCATCCGCATCTGGAAAGATACCGGCCTCTACGATGGTGAAGGTAATCTTCGGCCAGCGCTCGGTATTTGGAGAGAGGCTCTCGCTTTAGCAAGAGAAGGGGAGTGAAAGCAGTTATGGAATCATTTATTAAGGCCATAAGTGACCGCATATCCGTCAGGACTTTTTCGGATCAACCCATTGAAAAGGAAAAACGTTCAATAATTATCGATTCGCTCCGATCCAACCAGGAAGGCCCATTCGGCAATAGAATGAGGTTTGAGCTTATCGATCTTGACGAAATAGATGAGAAAGAGATAAAAAGCCTTGGAACCTATGGGATGATAACCGGGGCCAGACTCTACATTGCGAGCGCTGTCAGTGACACCGACCGCGCCATGGAAGATATCGGGTATTGCTTCGAGAAAATTATCCTTTCAGCCACCAATCTCGGATTGGGAACATGCTGGATGGGTGGCACCTTCAAAAGAGCCAGTTTCGCCAAAAAGATCGATGCTTCTGAAGGCGAAATGGTTCCTGCCGTCAGTCCAATCGGTTATGCCCATGAAAGACGAACCATCAAAGATAAAGCCATCCGGCGTTTTGCCAAATCAGACAAAAGAAAATCATGGGAAGAGTTGTTCTTCGATGAGGATACTGACACTCCTCTATCGCAAGCTAATTCCGGCAAATATGAAACCTCGCTCGAATGTGTCCGAATAGGGCCTTCGGCTTCAAATCTGCAACCCTGGCGAATCATCAAGGAGAAAGGGCGGGAAACGTTCCATTTATATTTAAAACGAACCAAAGGGTACGAGAAAGCATTAAAGGGTATAGACCTACAAAGCATCGATATGGGAATAGCCATGTGTCATTTTGAGCTTGCTGCCCAGGAATTGGGACTAGAGGGGAAATGGGAGGAACAGGAACCGACTAATGCCGTGCGAAATATGGAATATGTAACCTCGTGGACACATATGTAGAGACGTCCTGACAGGACGTCTCTACCCTTGATTTATTGCCCCATTCTATCTAGCAAGAGCCAAAATCAAACTCACGACTCTAAAATAAACTGGTCAATCAGTATCCCCTCAAGATCATAGGCCGATATCTCAATCTGATCCTCGGTGGTTGTTACACAAACATAATGAAGCGTCTTAATAGTCTTAAACCTGGTGATTTCATCAGGTTTGTAGCCGTACTTCCCCACCAGCTCATCCAAATTCGCAAGAGAGCGAAGATGCCCACCCGCCCCACCTGTTGTGACCTGCATTAATCCACGATATTCAAAGCTGGCATAGGAGTGCTCATGGCCATTAAAGAACACATCGACACCTTTCTCTACCAGCATGTCGGCCAGCCTGTCCCTCAGATCGAGATCCCCATCCAACGAACCGCCAAAATGATCTCCCAGCGAATACAGTGGCGCATGCGCAAGCACAAATATATGCGGTTTGTTCGTCCTGTTGAGATCATCCTCCAGCCATGCTAATTGTTTTTCAGAAATACGATGTTCGTATCCCGGCATAAAAGCGTCCAGGACTACAAAATGGCTATCTTCGGTATCAAACGAATAATAAGTATTGCCACCCTGGAATATGATATCCTTGGTAACACCCCACCCGCTTCCGGCAGCATCATGATTGCCCATTACCGGCCACCATGTTATGTCTAGCACATCCATATCGCTTAAAAATCGTTTTGCCTGACTATCCACATTCATCGCCATGAAGCTATCACCAACGTAAAAATCGCCTAAATGGACGGCCATTGGCACATCTATCTCATTTACTAGCCGAAGCATGCTATCAAAATTCGGGGCTACAGGCCAAACATAACCAAAGCTACCCTGAGAATCTCCAAACACTACAAAATCAGCTTTCGTTCCTTCCGGCCCACTGAAATTAGTCGGCAATGATTCATTTATCTGAGCTGCAACAAAATGGGGTGTAGACAGGATCAAGCATACCATCAACAGGAATAGAATAGGCCATTCCCTCCATATGAGTCTCGTCCCGCTCATTCTGTGTACTTGTCCCTTTGCACCCATCTATTTACCCCTTACTGAATAGCCACTAAAAGAGGGATACCCTTGCGCCGTATCCCTCATCGATAGCATCCTGATAACAGTCCGAGAACCTGATCGTTGCTGTAATTCGGCTTTTCCCAACGTAGTTGTAGTTCCAATTGAATCTATTTTGAGTTTGGATGATTCTCTTTTAATCTATCTAACAAAAGTGTAGATTATTACAGACTCATTGCGTAACGTGGCCAACACCGAATTGTATAAGGGATTTTACCCAAAAATATCCCATGGCTTTCACAAAGAAAGAAGAGGGTAAACTAGAGGTCTTGGTGGTGCAACTGTGATCCGTAAACCGATACGGACTAATTTACAACATGATCCGAGGGACCGATCAGACTCATTTTCTAAGCATTGTCTCTATATTTTGCTGGAACACGCGATAGTTGATAATTAATCTGTATTCAAAAGAGTATTCAGCTCTAATACTAACGGAGATAACACATCTCCAATTGATTCGTTAAACCGTAGATGGCAGTAGTTATCAAGAGGTGTTTCACCCTGATTGATAATAACGAGTCTAGCACCAGCACTCAGAGCTACCCGAGGCATATTGGCCGCCGGATAAACCATCAAACTTGAGCCTACAACAACAAAAAGATCACTGCTTTTGGAGTGTCGCTCAGCCTCTTGCACCTCTTTCTCCGGCAGCGAATCGCCAAAGTCTACTACACTGGAAACCAGTTTGCCATTGCATATGGGGCAAGTGTGAAGATCGGGGAAATTGTCACATTTGAAATCACAATCTGTGCATTGCAATTTGGTCACATTCCCATGCAGTTCCGCCAGCAACTCCGGGCGGATTCCGGATTCCAGGTGAAGATTATCAACATTCTGGGAAATCAAAAAGGCGAGTGCCCCCAATTCTTGAAGATCCAAAAGAGCTTTGTGGGATAGATTTGGTTTGGCATCAGCCCAATCGAACTCAACGGGACCCAAGCCTTTTGCTCGGCGGGTCCAAACGCCATCCGGCCCTCTAAAATCAGGCAAACCCGATTCAGTGCTAATGCCAGCACCAGTGAAGAAAACAGGATACTTTGCTACTCGTGTCCATCGGGCAAGTAACTTGATTCTCTCTTGAGGATCAGAATCACCGGGTGCCATCTACAAAACCCCTAACACCCAACCTTCAATCCCTGCTTGCTGCCTCTCTGCATCTGAGAGATCGGGGGTAAAACAATCCGCAAGTTGATCCTGTTCATCCATATCCATCGCCCATTGCACACAAGCCAGTGCGTCTTGCTCATGAGATTTTACTCCCTGATTATAAAGGGCAGGATACCATTCGACCATGAAATGAGCCGATCCTTCCGGACTCCAGCCATCAAATGGCCAGCAATGCAAGGGCACTTTCTGTTGCTCACATGTTGCTCGAATATTGAACAGGTAAGGTATTCCACAGATACTCTGCAGACCAACAGATCCTTGCCCTCCAACTTTGAAGATCGGCTTGAAGCCCAATTCCCTACGTTCCGTTAAACGATACTCCCTAAAAGGTGCCTTGGTGTACGGGAATTTCGGGTCGGTCGGCTGGGCAAAGTTCGGGCCCCAGAAAGGACCTACCCCTGTCTCTATTTGGTGCGAGAGCTTCCGGTTGGCCAGCTTTGCCCAATCCCGTGCATTTGATTCCGGTTTCTCAACAATCGGGGGTAAATTGGCAGCGCCGTCAACCAAATCGCGGGTAACATCAACCCAGGCCTCCGAACGGTCGGTAAGGCTCTGCCAAAATCCTTGAGGAAATGAATACGAGAAATCAAAACCACACAACACTCTCTTACCTCTTGAGTTATGATGGAGAAGGCGCTGAAGAAGATAAAGGACCGCTTCAAATCTGGTGAAGCGGTCCTTTTGGACATCCGGGGAGGTACCACGTTCGGCCTCAGCAAAGGCAATGCTGGCCTTTTGCCTTCCAGCATCTTTTGACTCGCTGAATGCGACGGTTATATACACATCAAAAAGGGGCATAAGACACCTTTAGACGGCATGCCGCCCAGCAATCCGTAGCACTTTTGATTGGAGAGATTACATTTAGGCTTTGCCTATTCTGAATACCTTGGTGCCACACTTAGGACATACGCCCTGAGTCGCAGGCTTCCCGTTTTTCATGGTGATTTTCTTGGGATTCTTGATTTCCTTCTTGGCCCGGCATTTCATGCAATATGCTTCCATTCGTGCACCTCCTTTTCCGTGAAGGATAATACATTCGCTATACGATTGTCAATACCCTAATTTTCGTTCACCACGATATTACGCAAAATTCCGATGCCTTCGATACTGATTTCGATCGTGTCCCCATCGCTTATTCGCCCTATCCCTGATGGGGTTCCGGTGGCAATCACATCGCCCGGAAGCAAGGTCATCACACCAGAAATAAAATTCACGACTCGGGGAATTCCGAAAATCAGATCGCTCGTCCTACTGGATTGACACAGCTCGCCATTTAGGAATGTTTCAATTTTAAGATCGTCAGGGCTTATGGCTGTCTCAACGAATGGACCGATGGGAGCAAAGGTATCATAACCCTTGGCTCTGGTCCACTGACCATCATCCCTTTGATTGTACCGCTCCGAAACATCGTTGAAACAAGTATAGCCCAGTATATATTCAGATGCTTTTTCTGCAGGAACAGATTTTGCCTTTCTGCCGATAACTATACCCAATTCCCCTTCGTAGTCCGTACGTTTGGTACCTTGAGGCAGGACTATTGCATCTCCGGGACCAATAACCGCTGTGGACGGTTTCATAAAAATGAGGGGTACTTCGGGGATGGGAAGTTTGGTCTCTTCAGCATGACTGCGATAATTCAATCCTAAACAAACGATTTTCGAAGGTGAGCAAGGAGCTTTCAATGTCACTTCATTCAAGCCAAACGTGCTGCCATCAAACACATAATTTGTATCAGAACCCTTGAATTGGGAAAAGGGACTACCCTGCAAACCTCTTATGAGGTCGTTTTCTATCACGCCATATCTATTCTTGCCCTGGGACAAAAACCGAACAATACGCATGGGACTTAACTATTTCCTTTCCTAACGAGTTTCTGTACTTCTTCCACTACCCGTTGGGGAGTTAATCCAAGTTTCTCATAAACCACTTTTGATGGAGCCGAAGCGCCAAAATGCGTCACCCCAATAGCAATCCCGTCAATACCAACGTATCGTTCCCAACCGAGTGTTGTTCCAGCCTCTATAGAAACGCGAGCCCGAATATTGGGAGGCAACACTTGATCACGGTAATCTTGCGGTTGAGCATCAAACAGCTCCCAGGAAGGCATTGAGACAACGCGAGCAGCGATACCCTCTCCTTGCAACACCTCTCCTGCTTTAAGAGCGATGTCAACCTCAGAACCAGTAGCAATGATGATTACATCCGGTGACGTTGACGCTTCCCACAAAACATATCCACCACGGTGAACTCCACTTGCTGGAGCAAGTTTGGTCCGATCGATTACAGGTAAGCCTTGTCGGCTGAGAGCCAGAGCTGTTGGGCCATCCTCCCGTTCCAAAGCACCTCTCCATGCCTCAACCGTCTCGGTTGCGTCAGCCGGACGAAAAGTGATCAGATTTGGTACAGACCTCAGCCCGATCAGTTGCTCGATCGGCTGGTGAGTTGGGCCATCTTCGCCAACCCCAACCGAGTCATGCGTAAAAACAAACACCACTCTCAATTTCATCAATGCTGCCAGACGAACCGGCGCGCGCATATAATCGTAAAAAACCAAGAATGTCGCGGCATAGGGGATCACTCCTCCGTGAAGGGCCATTCCATTAGCAATAGCTCCCATAGCATGTTCCCGAATTCCAAAGTGCATATTATGGCCATTATAGTCTTCAGCGCTATAGTCGCCCCGGTCTTTCATAATGGTTTTAGTAGAAGGCGAAAGGTCAGCCGAACCGCCCATGAGAGAGTGGAGATATGGAGCGATTGTGTTAAGCACCTGCCCGGAAGCAGCGCGTGTAGCGATTGGCTTTTCCTGATTAGAAAACAGCCCCTCAAGCCCCGTGTCCCATCCTTGAGGCAGGTCTCCCCGAAGTTCTCCCTCGAGCTGCTCAGCCTCCTGAGGATACTCTTTTCGATATGACTGAAGCTTGTTGTCCCAATCGGCCTGTTTCTGTTTGCCCCTCTCTTGAGCTTCTCGGAAATGCCCCGATGCCTCCGGAGGGATAGTGAACGGTTCTTCGCCTGGCCATCCCAAATTCTGCTTGGTTAAACGTATTTCATCTTCACCCAGAGGTTCACCATGAGCCCCGGCAGTACCGGCCTTGTTAGGACTACCAAAACCGATAACCGTCCTGCATATGATCAGACTTGGTTGGTCAGTCACCGCTCGGGCCTTTCTAATAGCACCATCGATCGCCTCTGTATCATTACCATCAAGGGGACCGATAACTTGCCATCCATACGCCTCGAAACGCTTCCCTACATCCTCTTTGAAAGCGATATCAGTATGACCCTCAATGGAAATATCATTGTCATCATAAAGGTATACGATTCGACCTAACTGAAGGGTACCCGCCAGCGAAGCCGCTTCCGCAGTAATCCCTTCCTCAAGATCACCATCCGAAACAATCGAGTAGATAAAGTGATCGAAGATTTCATGCCCTGGCCGGTTGTAATGCTGGGCCAACATACTCTGGGCAATAGCCATGCCTACCCCATTGGCAAACCCCTGACCCAAAGGACCTGTGGTTGCTTCCACACCCGGCGCCAAACCATATTCCGGATGTCCCGGAGTTTTGCTACCCCACTGACGGAACTGTTTGAGCTCGTCCAATGGCAAGTCATATCCCGTCAGGTGAAGGAGAGAATAGAGCATTGATGAAGCATGCCCAGCAGAAAGTATGAACCTGTCCCTATCGGGCCATTTGGGATCGGCAGGATTGTGTTTTAGAAACCTATCCCACAAGACATAAGCCATGGGAGCCATTCCCATGGGGGCTCCAGGATGGCCCGAATTCGCCTTTTGGACGATATCTATAGAAAGGCAGCGAATTGTGTTAATACAGAGTTCATCGATTTTCGGCATAGCAGTACAGTGCTCCTTAAGTCAAAAAATGGGGCAATCGCCTTCTAATTATAGCTTAGATGAGGGAGTCAACGCACGTTTTGAATTAGTCTAAGATCACCTCGTCTTGATATCCTGGCACGGAAACATCCCAACCCATTTCCCCTCTAAGATGTTCGGCAAAACTCTGTGCCACATCCGCCTCGCCATGCACCACAAACACTCGTCTGGGTGGTTTCTTGAGACCCGTCAGCCATTGTACAAGCTCGTTTCTATCGGCATGAGCAGAGAAGCCTCCAATTTGAGCAACTCTGGCCTTTATTCTATACGTCTGTCCCAATATACGGACCTTTTTTTCGCCATTAACGATTCTCCGGCCCAACGTTCCGTTTGCCTGATATCCCACAAACAAAAGCGTACTCTCCCGCCTTCCAATATTCGATACCAGATGATGCTTGATTCTGCCACCATTACACATACCGGAACCAGCTATTATCATGGAGGTACCCTTAATATGATTGATAGCCTTGGACTCATCAACTGACTTCACCAAAACAAGTCCCGGGAAATCAAACGGGGATTTTCCCTGCTGAACACGTTCGGTCATTTCCTTATCGTAGAAGTCGGGGTGATCCTTGAACACCTGGGTTACCTTCACTGCCATGGGACTATCGAGGAATACCATGATATGAGGTATGCGATTTTCGATCAATAGCTCATTCATGTGATATAAAATTTCTTGGGAACGTTCGATGGCAAAGCTGGGGACAACGATGTTACCCCCGGCCTGATGAGTGGAATTCACGACATCGGCCAGTTTTTGTGGAATATCTTCCGAATCATCATGAACCTTATCCCCATAAGTAGATTCGATCAGCACATAATCCGCCTGATCGAGCAAGGTTGGGTCTTCCAGAATGGGTTTATCAGGTCTTCCAAGATCACCAGTGAACACGACTGAGCGTTGTTCACCATTCTGATCACACCGTATTTTCACGATGGATGCACCCAATATATGGCCTGAATCATAAAATATGGCCTGGACACCATCACCAATAGAGACCGGATTCTCATATTCCACCGGGGTAAACAAAGGCAGAGACGATTCTGCGTTTTCTATTGTATAAAGGGGAGCCTCAGGGTAAGGACCGGTTCTGCCCTCACGTTCATGTCTTCTCTTTTTGAAAGCAGCATCTTCTTCCTGCAACCTGGCAGAGTCCATTAAAGCAATCTTGGCAATCTCAGCAGTGGCAGAAGTGCAGTAGATTTTCCCTTTAAACCCTTCCTTAACCAGTTTGGGAATAAGGCCCGAATGATCGACATGGGCATGAGTTAGCAATACTGCATCCAAAGTACTGGGCGGAACCACAAACGGCTCCCAGTTGCGTGATTTGAACTCCCGTTCCTGATAGAGCCCGCAGTCGACCATAAACTTGAAGCCGTTGGCTTCCAACAAATATCTGGAACCAGTGACATTCCCGGCAGCACCAAGAAATCTTAGTTTTAGTTGCACGCTAGTCCTCCATTAAAGATATAAAGGGAAACTCCGGGAACGATTAAGAAACCACCGATACACAAATAAGGTTCAGGTGAAAACAATGCAAGAGCATCACTGCTGAAGGGCCCTTTTGCCAACGATTTCATGCTTGAGATACCAGCTTTGAACAATCTCGACTACGTTATCAGGGCTATCACATACCCTTAACAGATCTATGTCTTCCTCTGATATAAACTGTTTTTCCAAAACGGTTTCCACCAACCAATCCAGGAATCCTTGCCAGAAATCGCTCTTGAACAATATCACCGGGAAAGGCCTTATCTTAAAGGTCTGCATCAGGGTAAGCACTTCGCTTAACTCATCCATAGTACCCAGTCCGCCTGGCATGATGATAAACGCAGTCGCATATTTCACCAGCATTACTTTGCGAGTGAAGAAATGATGGAAGGTAATCGATTTTGTAGTATAAGGATTTAGGAATTGTTCTGTCGGAAGCTGAATATTCAATCCCACCGATGTGGCCCCGGCATCAAACGCGCCCTTGTTAGCTGCCTCCATAACTCCCGGACCGCCACCGGTGATAATGGCAAAACCTGTCTGACCAAGCTTGTGAGCGATCTCTACAATCTCACCATACAGAGGATCATCCCGTTCGAGACGAGCAGAACCGTATATAG
>JABHWQ010000330.1 GCA_018657655.1 Chloroflexota bacterium
CAATCAATTTCTGCTCGATATCCGGCATAATTTCACGGATAGTTTTACTTTTTACTTCACTTGTTTTAAACCCGGTCATTTTTTCGCACGCAGGGTTGGTGTCGAGAAACCTGAAATCCACCGGTTGTCCCGATTCGTCCGTGATTATCTCCTGGAGCGCGAACCCATCATGCATTTCCTCGAACAACTGACGATAGCGGAGCTGATTTCCCACCTGTTCGGTAATGTCCCTGCATACACTCATTACGCTCATAACATCGCCGTTACTGTTGGTCTCGGGGATAAGTCTTCTTTCAAAAAGAAGCTCACCAACAGATGTTGATATCCTTACGATTGCCTCGTTAATCTGGCCTGTTTCGAATACCGAAGCCACTCCATTGTTTAAAATCTCTAAATCCGTATCAGAAAAACCAAGTGCCAGGGCTGTTTTGCCAATTAAGCTCTGGGGATCGATGTTATAAACTCTAATGACTTGCGGGCTTATATAGAGAAATCTGCATTGGCGATCGAAGCGAAAGATAATGTCGGGTGAATTTTCGATCAGGGCACGGTATTTTTGCTCGCTCTCGCGAAGTTCCTGGTCGCTGTTGCGGCGTTCAAGTTCAAGAGCGGCGCGGTCTCCCAGTACTTTGCAGACTGATTCCAGCAAGTTTGTTTTGACCATCGGCTGGTCATCCATGATCACCAGCAGGCCAAGTGGGATTCCCTCATTATCCAGCAGCGGGGTGCCCATGTAACTCTCCACTCCCATCTTCGCAAGCAGCAGGTCTTTCGGGAAAAGCTCCTGGACACGGCTGGGATAATAGCACTCGTTGTCGCTCAGTATATTCATGCAAGGTGAGCCGGTGGGATCGTATTCGATATTCTCCAGCTTGCCTTTATCGCTCCACATGGAGAGAGTTTTAACAACATTTGTATTATTGCTGTCGACTTCACCGATAAAGGCGTACTTGCATCCCAGGTCAGAGCAGAGAGACTGGGTAAGGTTATCAAAAAACTCTTCTCCGGTTACCCTCGATGTGACAGAAAGAATACTTTGCAGGGCGGTTTCTGCCTGGCGGATGTTTTCGATATCGGTGATAACTCCCCGGACAGCAATGGCTATACCTTGTTCGTACACCGGTCTACTGGAAGTGCGAATCCAGTGCAGGGAACCATCCTTGGCTTTGGCCCGATATACCATTTGGCCCAGATTGCCATCGAGCAATTCCATGAAGCGCTGTTTCACCTTATCGGTATCCGGTTCAGCGATGAACTGCGAAAAATGTTTGCCGATTACTTCCTCTGGACGGTAACCCAGAAATGCTGTGACAACCGGACTTATATATTCAAACCGGCCGTTTCTACCCAGCACGTAGACCGCATCGTTTATGTTTTCCACCAGCTCCCTGTAGCGCTGCTCACTGGCAGACAGGTCCGACTCAGATTTTCTGAGAGTGCGATAAAGCATCAGCATCGCAAACGGGATCAGCACACCGCAGATTAAGATGAAAGCGAATACCAGGTGTTTGAGTTCCCCAAATATTTCTCTCTCCAGCGACTCACGGGAACGGTGGATTCCCAGGATCAGGTTGTCGCCGAAGATTGGGACGAACGCGGCCAGTTGAAGTTGTCCCGAACTGGAAACATATTCTCCAACGTAACTGCTATCTATCCCGAACAGACTGATAAGCTTGCCATCTGCCGTCGGCAGGTCTTTCAGTTTATTGTCTCCCACGTAAGTGCCCACCGTTGTGGGGTGCAGGGTATGGCACACTAAATTACCGGCGGAATCGACAATACAGACATACTCATCGGGAGGTCGAAGGCTGTCGGTGGACCAGTATTGCACGATGCGGTCGATCATTTCCTGGCCGGAGCGGATCCCGTCGGCATGGGTGCGGAGGATCAGTGAATGGGCCTTGTTCAGATAGAATCGCTCACGATTCTCTGCTTCGCGTGCAAACTGTTGTATGTAGAGCGAATAACCAATCAGGATAGTGCAGAGTACGGCGAACAGTCCCAGCAGCAGAGCCGCTATTGGAGCTTTGTTCTTCGAAATATTTTTTTTCGCGGTCATCGTGTCTTTCCGTTGGAAGATTGAGAACCGTTCCGGAACAGCTGTACTCAGCGCAAAGTTAAGATCTCCAGCGGGATTGATATTTTCTCGGTGATACGGGGCGATAGCCACCGTGCTAATTTAGATTCAAAAAACACAACAATGGAATGGGACAATCCGGAGGGAAACCGCTGCTGACTGGCATCCAGCGGAGATATACATACCCTTGATCGGAATTGTCGGCTCTGTATTGTTTACCTGGATCAGGTTTTTTTTAAAAAAACTTGCATCTAAACAGTGTTTCTTGCGAAAATAAAGAGAATCTTTTTCTTTGCTATTGAAGAATTATATCATGCGACCACGGAGGTTTGCAACCATGAATCGATATCAGGAAAGCGACAGGCGAAGATTTTCCAGAGTTCCATTGGAAAAACAAGTTGAATTCTACGTTGACGAAGATATTATGACTGCGCGAACAGCAGATCACTCAGCCACCGGAATCCGCATCACAGCCGAAGAGCCGATAAAAATATTTATGCGCACATTGATCGACGGGGAGTTGATCGATCGTGAGGCAAGAATTGTCTGGGCAAAGATGGATCAGGATGGCGGAATCGAATATGGTTTCGAGTATATTGCAGCCAATGATGGAAATATCTGAATCCTTGGCCAGCCGTATCCGTTAGGTAGGTGGATATTGTCCGGTTTCTCCCTTTACCGGCCGGTAATTGTCGCGGTTGTCTGCGGAATGACCATATGCGGCAGCGAAAGCTTCTTATTAACCACATTGATCGGAATAGATAGTTGTGCCGCTGTGGCTGCCCGATTTTGCAGTATAGTTTGATTTTGTACCCGGCCAGGTTTTCCCACCCACTGGTCAGCACAATAACAGATAAATGAATTGCAAAGAACTGGCTGGCTGTTATCTTGGATAATGGCTAACAGCATTAATAGTAGTCATGCTGCCCGTATATGGAGCCAGGTGGGGCGGAATGCCTTAAGTCCCAATATGTCAGTTCTGCTAACGGTTGGCGGGTGAAATCCGGTTACGGCCAGGAGTGAGGAACTGTAACGATGAGACCGCATAATGCATTCACTATCGTGCTGGCAG
>JABHWQ010000243.1 GCA_018657655.1 Chloroflexota bacterium
CACTGAAAGTTGTTTTCGAGTTACTCTCACCTGCGCCTGTTTCCTTATCACCGTCTGCCAATGCCGGAACAGCAGCCGAAGCTAAAACCATCAGCGCCATTAACAGTGCAACTACTCCTGACAATCTCTTTCTCATTATTGATTCCTCCTTTCAAATTCTTTAGACCATCTTTCCTAACCGCGGTTACAAAACATATAACGCAACAAAACAAAAAAGGTTAGGTCGTTACCAAAATACTACGGGTTAAACGCAGGTAATCCGAGCATTTTGTTTCTGAACAGCGTCTTAGATTTAGAGATTCTTAAAGAGGAGGAACTTATGAACCAAATAAACGGATCACCCAAAGGCAACAGCTCAAAACGCGAATTCTACAGCTTTTTGAGCATCATGCTACTGTTTGCATTACTGTTAACCACAGCGTGCGTAGAAAGCGACTTAACAAACGGTGTGTCACCAATCCCATCGCCAACAAATTCGGATGTGGCCAAAGTTGACGACTGGCAATATCAGGATGGCTCGATAGTTCCGCCAACGCCTCCCACACCTCCGACTCCACCTACACTTCCACGCGCATCAACATTGGATAAAGTTGATGATTGGCAATACGATCCCTCCGCCAGAATCGGTGGAATAGCCGCAATAGCCACATCTACGGCTGCACCAATGACCGCGCCAGCTCCAATGGCGCCAACTGAAAAGTACACCATGGACGCAGCTGCAGAAGCTACGATGGGGTCATCTGCCAATATCGGATTCTCAGTTGGTGGTTCCAAGGATATCAACAACTTCCGAGAGAACATTAAAAACGGCCATGTACCTCTTCCCACCGATGTTACCTATGAAGGACTATTTTACGACTACTATTTTGATACCGGTAATAACGGCGAATGCAACAGTCTGTTCTGCCCTTCCTATACTTATGCGGTTACCGAAGATCCTTTCAGCGGCGAGAAGGAATATTATCTTGCCGTGGGATTGAACTCCGGTATGAAAGAAAGCAACTTCGCCCGTAAGAATCTCAATTTGGTCATCGTTCTGGATGTATCGGGATCGATGGGATCACCCTTCGATAGATATTACTATGACAGTATGGGCAACATGATCGAGAAAGACGGCTCCGAAGAGGATTTCCGAAATACCAAGATGCAAATAGCCACCGAGGCAGTTGCATCTCTACTTGGTCATCTCGAAGATGATGACCGCTTCGGTATGGTGTTATTCAACGACGGCGCGTATCTCGCCAAGCCAATGAACCTGGTCGGCGAGACGGATATGGAAGCAATCGAAGATCATATTCTTGACATAACCGCAGGAGGCAGCACTAACATGGCTGCCGGAATGAGTGTGGGAACAGATCTATTCGATGAGCTTCTGGATATCGATCAATCCGAATATGAGAACCGAATTATATTTCTTACTGACGCAATGCCTAACACGGGGGATACCAGCGAGTATGGATTACTTGGCATGACCGATAATAACGCTGATGACCAACTCCACACCACATTTATAGGTATTGGGTTGGATTTCAACACCGAACTTATCGAACATATCACCAAAATACGGGGAGCCAACTACTATTCTGTTCACTCTGCAAATCAGTTCCGGGAACGAATGGATGATGACTTTGAGTACATGGTCACTCCTTTGGTGTTCGACCTGGAACTAACTCTGGAAACCAAAGGCTGGGAAATCGCAACTGTTTATGGGAGTCCCGAAGCTAATGAATCCACCGACGAGCTGATGAAAATTAACACTCTATTCCCATCGAAAACTGTTGGAGGTGAAACCAAAGGTGGTCTTGTGTTACTAAAACTGAACAGAACTTCATCAAATAACAACCTGACTCTCGTTGTAAATTATGAAGACAGAAATGGCCAAAACAGTAGTTCGGAAACAAGCATCGATCTTGAAAATGAATTGCCGGAGTTCTTCGATAATACGGGTATAAGAAAAGGGGTTTTATTGTCAAGATATGCGGACCTGCTTGTTAACTGGATTATAGATGAGCGGGAGCATGATAACTGGATTGAGCCTTGGGACCCCATCATCGATGATGAGACCGGAATCTGCATGCCGCCATGGCCTGAGACTACTTTGGGCCGATGGGAACGTCAATCAATGCCACTAACAATATCTGAAGAATATGAGGATCTATTCGAAGAATTTTCAACCTATTTTGACGCAGAAATGCGAGCAATCGGTGATGACACCATGGGGAAAGAGCTTGACATATTACACGAATTAATTTGACATATTGTGATACTTTGAGGTCTGTGGCGCTATCATCTTACTGCATTGAACTTAAATACATACAAACTGCGCCGCAGACCGCTACATTGAGCGATTCCACTTTTTCATTATCGATGGGAACACAGACTATGTTATCAGCCAAATTCAACAATGATTCAGAGGGACCAATTGACTCATTCCCTAACGCAAGCACAAGATCACCTGTGCTATTGAGGATTGCAGGACTCTCCGAACCATTTACGTCTGCAACAACCAGTTGATATCCTTGTTCTTTGAGACTTCCTGCCAACGGTAAATAACCGGATGTTCGCCTGATCCAGATTGACATAACCGCACCAGCTGTTGATTGAACGCACTTGGGGGATACCGGATCAGCGCACTTTTCCGAGAGAATGATCCCATTAAAACCAAAAGCCGCAGCTGTGCGAATGATGGTGCCTACATTGCCCGGGTCCTGAACATCTTCGAGCAGCAATACCTTTGAACCAATGTCACGAGGTAATTCATCGGAACAAATGTCTGCCGGCAGGCGAACAACGGCAATAATTCCCTGAGGCGTTTTTGTACTGGCAATCGAATTGAGCTGTGTTTCCGTTACAATTCTGCATGGATAGTTAACATAAGGAGAGGCCAAGTGATCATCGCTGACTATAATCTCACTGATTTCCTGCGAGAATCCACTGGCAATCTGGCTAATAGCTCTCGGCCCTTCGACCAAAAAGGCTCCGGCTTCAATCCTGCCCTTTTTTGTAGCCAATTTTTTGTACCACTTAAGGGGGTTCAGAGGTACGTTTTGATGATTGGTGGTTTTTGACATAATATCTTCATTTTCCATCTTGATTCGATATATTTTAACATCACTCAAAAATTAGTGCCATTAACCCTTTCGGGCTATTTAAAATATTTAGATTTCGTGTATTCTTTGAGCGTATTTAAACGGAGACAGGGGAGCTTAATTCTATTTGACATCATGTGTAGTGTGATATAAAATTCCAATACAGGATTTGACGGAGGCACGAGATGATTGAGATGAGCATTGACAGTATACGAGTAAGTATGATGAATTACCAGCGCGTGGTGATCCTCAAAGAAAAGGACGCCGAGCGTTTTCTACCTATATGGATCGGCCCTGCTGAGGCTGATGCTATCGCTATAAAATTGCAGGGTGTAACTCCACCCCGACCCCTTACTCACGATCTTCTGGAGACCAGTATTACGGCTCTCGGTGCAAACGTCGATTCCATAGTGGTAACCGATCTACAAAACGATACCTTTTATGCTAAGCTGATCCTCAATGTGAACGGAGAAACACTAGAGTTGGATTCTCGCCCCAGTGACGCTATGGCTGTAGCTATCCGGGCTGGAGCCCCTATCTATGCCGATGAGACTGTTTTGGATCGCGCCGGTATACTACTTGATAGTGAAACGGGGAAACCTATTCCGCAAAGCACAACCACGGAAAGTGAACCAACCGAGGAAGAACTTAAGAGCCTTTCGGCTTTCGCCGATTTCATTGATACCCTAGACATGGATGGACTCGATCAGAATAAAGGTTAACTCCTTAGTTTTACTGAATCAAATACAGACCTTTAGTATCGTTCAAACAAGCCCTGATCTAATTACAGATCAGGGCTTTGCTTTTTTGCAATTCTCTTTATCGTGCCTTTACTAAGTATTTATGCCTAGTAATCCCTTTGGACGCCTAAGCCTTTTCTTCGGTTAATAACTACGCCTGCATGCCGATGCCCCTCATACATTGCGGGTGATACGATGGACTAGGTGAAAGACTGATGGAAAATCCGTGGACAGCAGCCGCGCGTTTTCTAGGCATCGGGTGGTTTATAGTGGTGTGCATTGTGGGTGGAGTGTTCGGGGGGAGATGGGTTGGCCAACAGCTAGGCAACGAGGTATTTTTCAGTCTTCTGGGTTTGGTACTTGGAGTGATGCTGGCGGGATACGGGGTCTATGAGAGTTATTCCTTGCTCAAGAAGAGTGAGGAAAAAGAGAAAGAGGAGAAATAGCCGTGCCCAAAATTGGTTGTTTCGGAATTATAATAGTTGTAATAGCTGTGGTGGTGGTGGGCATTCTATTTCTTCCGGTTCCGTCTCCGGCGGTCCATTTGCCGGCTGGCAATTTGCTCACAGCGGAAACTCCTGCTCATTTCTATGATGGACAAGTAGAACTCGAGATACATCCTCACGCTGGTGATATTGCGGATGTAATTGCAGAAGCAGAAGCGGTAGAGGCAGAGCATCCCGAAGTTGTTCACTTCCATGCTGTAGCAGATAAGCCGGATGATCTGCCGGCTCATGGCGTTTACGAATGGGCTTTCTATGTTGACGAAGAACTAGTAGGCAGCTTAATCGATGAACACGGACACGGTGTTGAGTTTGAATTTCCTGAAGAGGGAAGATACACAGTTCAAGCTACTCTTTGGGAAGAAGCAGTAGGAGAGGGTGAGGCATTCGCCAGGGTTATGACCCACATGCCGGAGAAATCGGCATTCCCCATCACCAATACGATGTTAACTTCATGGATTACGGTGATTGTGCTGTTGTTGCTCTTCGGCATCGGCATGCGCAAACGGAAACTGATTCCATCCGGCTTGCAGAATGTTTGCGAGTTGATAATTGAATCTTTGGTCAACTTTGTTGAAGGCGCTGCCGGCAGAGAAAACGGCCGACGGTTCTTCCCGATATTTGCCACGATCTTCTTATTTGTTATCACTAACGCGTGGCTAGCTCTGGTACCTATCTTCAATTGTATCGGGTGGGGCCATACGGTTGCGTTCGATACACTTTTCACAGGCGAAAGCGAAGGATTCGTGGTTACAACCACTTTGTTCCGCTCAGCAAATACGGATGTTAATCTTCCGTTGGCGATAGCTATCATGTCCTTTATATTTGTAGAGTTCTGGGGACTGAGTGCTCTTGGATTCCGACACTACATGGGCAAATTCATCAAGATTGGCGCTTTGGTTCATGGCATTAAGGGTGTGTTCAAAGGCAAGCCAATGGACTTGGTTATCGGTATTATCGAGACCTTTGTTGGTATGATCGAACTCTTGCTGGAATTCGTGCGAATTGTCAGCTTCACCTTCCGACTTTTCGGAAACATGACCGCAGGCGAAGTTCTCCTGATGGTAATGTTCTTCCTGATCCCGCTAGGATGGCCGGTAATATTCTACGGCTTGGAAGTCCTTGTCGGTTTCATCCAGGCGATTGTGTTTGCCGGATTGACACTTGGCTTTGCAATGATTGCGGTTGCTCCCCATGAAGAGGAGCATGAATAAATAATAGTTCAAACTCAATAGGAGGATGCACAGATGGAAGAAGAAGCCGCCAAAATGTTAGGAGCAGGTATAGCAATGCTGGGATGCATTGGACCTGGAATCGGAATCGGAATACTTGGTTCTGGTGCCATGCAGGCACTGGGGCGCAACCCTGAAGCCAGAGGTCCCATCATGACCAACATGCTCATTGCTATTGGTCTGTGCGAAGCGGTTGCGATCTACTGTTTAGTTATTGGTATTCTACTGTCGATGGCCTAGAACTGGCCTAGAGAGTAATATCTGGCTCGGCATCGGTATTCCAGCGCAGTCTTGGTGCCGATAGATAAAGAGAATAGAATTGTATAAGGTGTTTCATTCGGAGGATATTGTTACCTTTGTTGGGGCATGCCAAGAGCGCGAGTAGGGGTGAATTATGGAAGCAATGGTTGATAGTCTAGGTATTCAGTGGCAACTGTTAGTTGTTCAGTTGGTGAATTTCCTGATCATACTTGTTCTTTTAAAAATGTTCGCTTACAAACCTATACTTAATATGCTGGATGAGCGTGCCGCCAAGATCAAAGAAGGTCTCGAGCAATCCGAACAGGCTGAAAAGAGAGCAGCGGACATTGATGTCGAATCCAAGAAAGCACTTGAAGAGGCACGCAAAGAAGGCCAGATTATGATTGCCCAGGCAAAAGAGACGGCCGACAATCGTCGCGAAGAAGATATGGCCCAAGCCAAGAAAGATGCCGAGGCTCTAATTGAGCGGGCTCGAGGTGAAATCCAATTAGAAAAGGATCAGGCTATATCTCAGCTCCGCAAAGAATTTGCAGACATTACCATCTTTGCAGCAGGCAAAGTGATCAACGAAGAACTTGATACTGAAAAGCACCGCAAGGTAATCGACGATGTGCTCGCATCAAGTAATCTAAAGGGAACAGAGTAAGAGAAGACGATGGCTGGAGAAATAGCAGCTAAAAGACATGCCCAGGCGGTTTTCGAAATCGCCGTTGAAAGAAACGAACTGGATATGTGGCGTTCTGATTTGGACTTGATGGCTGGCGTATTTGGAGATGCTGAACTTCTGCCACTGCTAGAAAGCCCAAAGATTCGGTTCGAGGATAAAGCCGATGTTGTCGTAAAAAACCTGGTGGGAGTCGGCGATATGGCTCTCAATCTTGCCAGATTGTTGATCCAGAAACAGAACGCAAGGATCATGCCGCAGATAGCCAGTGAATATGGCATCCTGATGGATCGCCATCAGGGTATCGAGCATGCTGTAGTAACCACGGCGATGCCGATGGATGATGCCATGCAAGCAAGTTTTAAGGATAATTTGGCAAAGATCACTGGCAGCAAGATTGAACTGACAGCCAAGGTTGATCCTGATATCATAGGTGGTTTTGTAGCTCGAGTTGGTGACAAAGTAATTGACGGAAGCGTCCGCAATCGGCTGCAAAACCTGAAGCAGAACATAGCACAAGCAGCTTAGTGGGGATGAGGTAAACCTCATCGGTTGGGTCTAAAGATATAAGGTTAGACGTCGGAGGTAAGGCCAATGGCAACAAATGCACAAGAAATTGCTTCGATTATCAAGCAACAAATAGAGCAGTTCGGAACCACAGTTAGTGCAGTGGATGTAGGGACTGTGGTATCGGTGAGTGACGGGATTGCCCGAATTCACGGACTGGCCGGGGCAAAATCAATGGAATTGCTCGAATTCCCGGAGAACATCATTGGCCTGGCACTTAACCTTGAAGAGGATAATGTCGGAGCCGCCATCTTCGGCAATTTCCAGAAAATTAAAGAAGGGGACGAGGTTCGTTGTACCGGCCGTATCGTTGAGGTGCCGGTTGGACCAGAACTGATTGGTAGGGTAGTGGATTCTCTGGGTCAACCGCTTGATGGTAAGGGCCCGATCAATGCTCAAAAGACGCGCCCTGTAGAGCGTGTTGCGCCCAGCGTGGTGTACAGAAGCTCAGTTAATACTCCGGTGCAGACCGGTATTAAGACTGTGGATGCCATGGTACCGATCGGGCGCGGACAGCGAGAGTTGATTATCGGTGACCGTGCTACAGGAAAATCTGCCATCGCGATTGATGCCATTATCAATCAAAAAGGCGGAGATCTGATTTGTATTTATGTTGCCATCGGACAGAAGGCTTCAAAGGTAGCCCAAGTTGTTGGAACACTTGAAAAATACGGCGCTATGGAGCACACCATTGTGGTGGCAGCTAATGCCGCAGATGCAGCGCCTTTGCAATATCTGTCCTGCTTCTCTGGTTGTGCCATGGGCGAGGAGTTTATGGATAACGGCAAGGATGCCTTGATTATCTATGACGATCTCACCAAGCATGCTTGGGCATATCGACAAATGTCCCTCCTGTTGCAGCGGCCTCCCGGACGAGAAGCATATCCCGGAGACGTTTTCTATCTGCACAGTCGATTGCTTGAGCGAGCTGCCAAGTATGATGCCAGTAGTGGTGGCGGATCGCTTACCGCGCTTCCCATTATCGAAACGCAGGCAAATGATATTTCGGCTTATATTCCTACTAACGTAATTTCTATTACCGATGGTCAGATATACCTTGAGGCTGACTTGTTTAATGCTGGTATCAGGCCAGCTATGAATGTGGGGCTTTCGGTTTCACGTGTTGGCGGTGCTGCTCAAGCGAAGGCAATGAAGCAAGTTGCGGGCACCATGCGTTTGGATTTGGCTCAGTATCGCGAACTCCAGGCATTTGCCCAGTTTGGTACCAGCGACCTGGACAAAGCAACACGCGAACAGCTTGAGAGAGGCCAGCGAACCGTGGAAGTTCTCAAACAGGGGCAATTTGTCCCGATGTCTTTAGAGGCTCAAGTGACTATACTCTATGCGGTAACGGAAGGGTTCCTCGATGATGTTGAAGTTGAAAAGGTTGCAGTTTTTCAGGATGAATTTATCCGCTACATGGAAACCAGTAAATCGGATATCTTGAAGACAATATCATCAGAGAAAGCTATTTCAGATAGCACCAAGGAGACGTTGGGTAAGGCTATTGAAGATTTCAAGAAGACCATGACTCTATAAATTGATAGAGAGAAGATAATGGCTAATATTCGCGAACTTAAAAAACGCATAACCAGCGTCAAGAACACTTCCAAGATCACCAAAGCGATGGAGATGGTGGCTGCGTCCAAGATGAGGAAGGCTCAGGATCGGGCGCTTCAGGCACGACCATACGCCGTAAAGTTGATGGAAGTTATGGCTGATCTTGCGGCACAGCCAACTGGAGCCGAAGCAAGTCATCCTCTGCTTGAAAAGCGAGTTGTAAACAAAGTCGCAATTGTGATTATGACTTCGGATAAAGGGCTGTGTGGTGGTTTGAACGCTAATATGACGAAGCTTGTAGGGAATTATATGCTTCAGTCAAGCACACCAACCAGCGTTGTAACGGTAGGAAAAAAGGGAATGGAGTTCATGCGAAGCGCCGGAAGGGACATCAGGGCACAGTTCGCC
>JABHWQ010000133.1 GCA_018657655.1 Chloroflexota bacterium
ACTCTTTTAACTCAGGAGATTTGTTTTTCCCTCTACCGCGCTTTCCTTTTTGTTCAAATCGGCCCAGCAGTCCTTCCACTATAATCAGACGTTTTGGTGAGAGGAATGATATCGTATTGCATGCAGCCATAAGTTCATTGGCGCCAACTTTAGTGCCATTAAAAACCGTAACATTCGATTC
This sequence comes from Chloroflexota bacterium, assembly GCA_018657655.1. Lineage (GTDB taxonomy): Bacteria > Chloroflexota > Dehalococcoidia > SZUA-161 > SpSt-899 > JABMQN01. Next base: position 182 of record JABHWQ010000133.1, read on the forward strand.
CCCCAGTAAATCACCGCCGCAATCTTCCTTGATTCTGGACAACGTCTCTTTGATTGTGAAATCGTCTTCGCCCTGCAGGATATAAATCAACTATTTCCCCAACTAAATTATTACTTATCCGTTACAGCAATATCATACGATATCCTGGCACCCTTGGCTATATTGTAGTAAATTGGTTCCTGAGTGTCCATGAGCACTTTATGTAAAGTTTTATTCGGGAAGACAGTGTCAGAAAACGACTATACCAATTTTTGAACCAACCACAAAAAAAGGGAGCACTTTGGTATTAGTGCTCCCCCCTTTGGTACGAGGACAGTTTGGGTAAGTCTATCCCCGTATTTCCTCCGGTATAAGATCTCCAATTTTTGCTGTCGCGATGCTCATCACAGTATCTGCAGCTCCGTAGTATACTATCAGTTCATCATTGGCGTCCAGAATGGGCTTATGGAGCTCCCTAGGTACTGCGCCACATGTGAATACCACATTCGGCACCCAGGACTGGTCGTCCCCACCCAGTTCACACTCGTTCACCGGCTCCAAAATGGCGTTCGGTGAACGATATATCAATTTCGATGGATTCTTCAAATCAAGCAACATCACACCCAACCGATATACTTTGGCATGATCTACGCCATGAGTGATCATCAACCATCCATATTTTGTTTTGATGGGTTGTGCTCCAGCACCAATCTTCTTCGAATCCCAATCCATCCCTCCTGTTGCTTTGGCAATAATCTGGTGACCTGTGTTTGGCCAGGGCTGCTCCGGGCGACGTGAAGAATAGGTTATCCAGATATGTGGCTCGATGCGATGAAGCATCGCAACTTTCCCATTAAATTCCTCCGGGAAAAGGGTAGCATCTTTATTGGGTACTCCCGGGAGAAACAAGCCGTGCCTCTGCCATTCTTTCCAACGATAATTCAGGAAGTCTTTCACCCAAATTGATGCCAGTCCTATCTGGGGCACTTCACCATCCCATGCTGTATAAGTCATAAAAACGCGAGCACCCAGCAGGGTCAATCTCGGGTCCTCACATCCCAGGCTTTCACTACTATGATCAGGTTCAAATATCGGCGTTTCCAGCCTTTCGGTAAAATTGAATCCGTCTTTACTTACGGCCAGCCCAAGGCGTGAAATCTCATCATCACCATAAGCTCGATATACCATATATACCTTGCCATCGAGACCAATAGTGGCTGCGTTGAGTACATACTTTGATTCCCACTGATGCTCTTTTATCGGTTTGAGGACCGGATTGCCCGAGAACCGTGTCAAAGTCCCAGCTGCCATCTGATTTACAGTGTGACCATGTGGTACAAACACCGGAAATGGCACATCCCAGGAATCAATAGATTGGCCAACCCTGTTTAAATCGATGCGTTTCTCCATAACCTTAATAATCATCTTCCCTTACCTCCTCATCCTATTTGCAAACACACCATCGAAAACGCTCTTCTCATCAATTCCAAAAGTACTATTTGTGTATGGTACTATGGTAAGGTGTATAGCATAAAATGCGCATAAAGGTTACGTCCCAGCTAATCTACAATTGATAAATTCACCTTGAAATGCCTTATAACAAATAGATAAATGACCTTGAGACGATCAAACCTCCCCATGTTCATGCAATTATTACCGTTAAAATGCGCCCATCTGGCCCAAAAACATAATTCTTTTAGATGGGTAGAAAGCCTTTACGATTGAGGCTACGATCAACTGCCAGAATAAAAGGAGTATAAATGGACTACACCCACATTAAATACGATATTTCCGAAAGGATATTGACTATAACGTTGAACAGACCGGAGAAACTTAACACCTTTACCCCTACTATGAAGGCAGAACTTATCGATTCTTTTGACAGAGCCGATGCTGACGATAATGTGAGAGTGGTCATCGTTACCGGATCGGGCCGAGCCTTTTGTGCCGGGGCCGATTTTGGGAATGCCGGGGACACATTCGATTACAGCAGACGCGACTCTCAAGAATCCTTGGAAACGCACCGTGACAATGGTGGCCTTGTTTCATTGAGAATCTACGATATGAAGAAGCCTGTAATCGCTGCGATAAATGGGCCGGTTGTTGGAGTGGGAATTACAATGACTTTACCTATGGACATTCGTCTCGCTTCCGAGGATGCCAAGTTCGGTTTTGTCTTCACCCGACGCGGAGTTGTCCCTGAAGCTTGCAGCAGCTGGTTTTTACCCCGGATTGTCGGGATGAGCCAGGCAGCAGAATGGATTCTTACCGGTCGCGTTTTCCCAGCACAGGAAGCACTTCAGGGAGGGTTGGTAAGTGAGGTTCTGAAACCAGAGGCATTGATGCCACGTGCCCGGGAACTCGCTCTGGAGATTGCACAAAATACATCCGCGCTTTCAGTAGCCCTGGCCAGGCAGTTACTCTGGAGAATGGCGGGAGCTGATCACCCCATGGAGGCCCACAAGATCGATTCCAAATGTATGTACTGGACAGGGAAAAACGCCGATAGCAACGAAGGCATTCAATCTTTCCTCGAAAAAAGGGCTCCACAGTTCATCCTTAAACCAAGTTCTGATATGCCTGGGTTCTACCCATGGTGGGATGAAAGGCCATTCGAATAACTGTTTGAAATAGACTTGAAACCAGGACAACTGTGTGATGTATTTCCACAATGGAAGTATTTTCCGGGAACGATAATGACAGAAGTAACCAAAACAAATCGATCCGATAAGCCGATAATCCAATTCGTGCATTGTGTCAAGGAGATACTGGCGATGGTCTCGGCACCACCTCCGGAGGAGATGATCCAAGTGAGGAATCTTCTCTTCGGATCTCAATCCAGGGAAAAGTATGATCGAATCACCTTTCAGCCGATGGGTACGATCCTCTATCAGAAAAGGACCCACTATGGGTGAAGTGAGTCAGGCCCTCTCCGTCCCGCTTTCCACAGCTACTCGAATGGCAAACTGGTGGATGGACAACGGCTACGCCCAAAGACTACCCGATCCGAATGACCGGAGGATAGTCCGGCATTTCTGCCAATTTAATACGGCTCGCAAATTTCCACATCTATAAATTTGGCTGCCAAATCCAAATAAGCAACACATAAGCAACTGGCGGGCGGATTGTATCAGATTACACCCGATCCGCAGGGCTTCTAACCACTAGAGGACCTTTGTTGAGGACATTAGGATAGATCATCTAATGGACTTAAAACGCCATGACCTCCACGCTGTAACACATGGGTATAAATCATGGTAGTTGAGATATCTTTATGGCCCAGCAGGGCCTGAATGGTTCTGATATCAGTGCCTCGTTCCAACAGATGGGTGGCAAAGCTATGACGAAAAGTATGGGCACTAATTTGCTTTCTTAATTCCAGCCGCTTTGCAGCTGCTTTAATAGCCTTATTTACCACACTCGGGTCAACATGATGCCTGCGTGACTTCCCCGATCTCGGATCGATTGATATCTTGCGTGATGGAAACACATATTGCCACGTCCATTCCTTGGCAGCATTGGGATATTTCCGTGATAGTGCGTAGGGCAAATACACCTCACCGTTTCCTTTGGCTAAATCATACTCATGGAGGGCCTTTACTTTGACAAGGTGGTTTTCCAGAAGTGGAGCTATTGAAGCAGGGAATGTAGTATAACGATCTTTTGAACCCTTACCTGAACGTACGGTCAATTGTTTCATATCATAATCGATATCATGGACCCTCAATCTCACAGCTTCCATAGATCGAAGGCCGCTACCATACAAAAGTTTAACAATGATTTGCGGTGTCCCATCGACATGAGCAATCATTTGACTCACTTCTTTTCGGGTCAATACTGTAGGGACAGTGATCTTTCTTTTAGCCCGAACAGCGTTAATCTCTTCATCTAGTGGCTGTTTCAGAACCTGTTTGTACAGGAACACGAGAGCATTCATGGACTGATTTTGAGTGGCTGGGGAAACGTTACCTTCTATAGCCAAATATGTCAGAAACTGCTCGATCTTCTTTTCTCCACCACTGAAATCATCCCTGCTTTGCATTTTATGATACTTTGTATATCGTTTTATCCATTCGCAGTAAGACCGCTCCGTATGAATAGAATATCCTTTCAGCCGCATTATCCGGCGCACTTCATCTGATAGACTCTTCCCTTTTTGAGTTGACATTTCAACCTCATGTACTGTATTTTCAGGGGAAAGCACATTCTCGGCATGGAAGGTGGAATGAATATGGACACTACAATATATGCCATAGGGATAATCCAAGCCTTGAAAATATCATACGGCAAATTGACCTGATAATGCAATATTTATCCTATTAACATGGCAAACAGCCATGTTAATAAATGGTTGGGTTGCCTAAGTTGAGACATTTCCCTAGACATCAGTTATCGTGAAGGGAGCAGGATGATTTCAAGCAAATTCACAAATGTTGAATGCCCATTTTGCTACCGACGTAAAATCGAGACTACGGCGAAAGTGAGATCAGTAAGAGGCTTTATATTGGCAATACGATTCTCAAGCCGCCCTGTGATCGGATGTGTCCCTTGCGTCCGTGTAGAACTTCTTAAAGAGGCGTTTCGATCACTGTTTCTTGGCTGGTTCAGTCCTCATGCATTAGTCCTTAATCCCTTCTTCATTCTCCATAACTTGATCTGTGCTCTTATCGCCCGTCCGAATCCTGAAGGAGTCAAACATTGCCTCGAAGATATAAGGGAATCTCGTGAGGATGAATCACGGAAGTCAACAGTTACCGAGCGTATAGTTTGCCCTGAATGCGGTCATAGTAATTCGGAGCATAGGGTAACGTGCAAGGTTTGCAGGATTAATCTGAGGGAATCTATTTCGCATATTATAGCTACCCCCGATACTACTCTCAGATCAATATGTCATCAATGTGGCAAACCAGTTTCAGAGGACTGGATACGCTGTCCTAATTGTGGCGAATGGCTGGATGAATTGTCATAAGTATTGTCAACAACTTGGGCAACCCAACAAGGCGCTAATATCAGCTTGGTTGGTCCGAATAAACATAAAAAGTTGGAGGTGACTAATGCCATATTGTAAGCAGTGTGGAAATCCTGTTGATGTTGGTCATCATTTCTGCCCAAGTTGCGGTTCAACCAGTGCCACACAACACAATATCGCTGCCCGAACAGACATAACAATTACAGCGAATACTTCTGGTCAAGGGAAAAACGCAGTGCTTCCACCTGAGATTAAGGGGTGGGCTTGGGGAGCGTTCCTGATACCCATTTTCTGGGGAATTGGGAATCGCGTTTGGATAGCTTTGCTTTGCTTTGTTCCGTATGTGGGATTTGTAATGGTTATCGTGCTTGGTATCAAAGGGAACGAATGGGCATGGCGAAGCAAGAAATGGGACAGTGTGGAACACTTCAGGCGAACTCAAAAAACTTGGGAAAAGTGGGGCTGGATACTTACAATCTTTGTTTTTTTGCTGCCAATTTTGTTTTTAGCCATAGTAGACTAAGCCGATTAGCAATCAACTTTTGCGCGAGTGACATATAATATAAGGATAAAGATCGGAAATCTATGAGATGTCTAGACAATGAATCTCACATTTTTACCCACTTAATCTGAATCTAGAGGAGAGCTTGGTTTATGATTTGGGGGGCGATAACATTAGTTCCACTTTTCGGTGCATTCTGGCTAGTGATGCATATTGTTAGTGCGTGTGTGAAGAAAGGCGAGTCTTGGCGACTAGTGGGAGTGCTAGCTTCATTAACCATCGGTGGGGCTTGTATTCTTACAGGTTACTTTTTAGCGTATGAGGGTTTCACTGAAAATAGCGTATATGAAGTGCGGACAACCACTTATCCGATCTGGGGTTGGGTTAGTATGGTTGCTGGAGGTCTCATGGGCTTGGCCGGCACTTGGACCGCTTTGTTACAGACGAAAGAAGGAATAGAAGAAGCAGATTTGAAGTACGAGTCGGAAAGGGCGATGAAACAGCAACGGATGCGAAGTGAGTCCAATATCTCGACAACTAATTTAGTCTGTCCGAGTTGTAATAAATATGTTTCAGATGGTGATAGATTTTGCCCTTATTGCGGTAAAACGTTGATTTAAATGATTGGCTACAACTGTGCTAAATGTGGTCAAGCTGTTGAGCAGGATTGGAAGGTGTCTTCTAATTGTGGCGAGCGACTGAATGAATCGTCATAAACACAATTGGGAAATGGGCAACCCAACACCTATAAGGACTCCCTTTGTCAAGGGTAAACGTCTCCCCCGCTGACCAAACAGAATGTTTGGTCAGTTAAATACCGGCATATAAAGATTGCTCGCTCGCGATTCGTATTCCAACTCGCTGTTTCAAGATCAGGCAC
>JABHWQ010000176.1 GCA_018657655.1 Chloroflexota bacterium
CCGTCAGGCGGGCTATACAAGTACAACTATGTATTGAGCACGGAACGATATTCTTCTATGCCGCTCGATGAGGTCACTTTGACTATCGACCTCGATTCTTCTTCCGGATTGTCCACAATCTATTCATCGACCCATGACGTTACCATCGAAAGGTATCCTTCAGGAAAGGCCCAGGTGAGCTGGCAAGCTGAAAACGTTAATCCCAGCCAGGACTTTGATTTGTTCTTCGCTCCATCAAACAAGGGTTTTGGTGGAGGATTACTCACAGGACACAAAGATGAACAGGATCACTTCTTGTTCCTCTTTGCTCCGGAGCCGGAAGTATCAAGCGTGAAATCCATTGCCAAAGATATCGTGTTCGTCGTTGACCGTTCCGGAAGCATGGGTAGCGACGGAAAAATCGAACAAGCTCAAGATGCCCTGAAGTACATTCTCGGCCGGCTTAACAAAAATGATCGTTTTTCCATCGTCAACTTTGATGATCAAATCTCGGTTTTCAACCCCGAACTCCAGCCAATCAAAGACGAAGTTTTGACTGACGCCCGCCATTTCGTCGATCAATTGGATCCGGGGGGCAGCACTGATCTCCAGTCAGCTCTTCAGCAAGGAATCGGAATCCTTGAAAACAATCAACGCTCCGAAGCATCCTCCATCATCCTCTTTTTGACTGACGGTCAACCCACGGCAGGTTTCACCGACAGCTCAAGTATCATTGGCCTTGTGACCGAAGCAAACTCAGAACTGGAAAGTCGATTACATATCTTCGGAGTCGGGTACGACGTCAACACTCATTTACTCGATCTTCTCGCAGAAGGGAACGGCGGTTCAGTAACATACGTACAACCCGGTGAAGACCTCGAAGCTGTTTTAACCGGATTCTATGAGCGTATTGCCTATCCCGCATTGACCGATGTGGAGATTGAGTTCGAAGGTATGGAAACCAGCACTCTGTATCCTCAACATATTCCGGATATTTTCCATGGCACAAGTCTGTTGCTGGTCGGACAATATCAGCCTACCAATACTCAGGTTATCGTTACGGTGCGAGGTCGGTCCGGTGATGATGAGAAAGAATATAAATATCAATTTGACCTCAATTCGGCCAGTGAACACGATTTCGTGCCCGGTTTGTGGGCAACCCGAAGAATCGGCGATCTGCTGAATAAGATACGGGTTGAAGGAGAAAGTCAGGAACTGGTTGACGAAATCCGCTATCTTGGCCTCAGTTACGGTCTGGTCACACCTTATACAACCTTCGCCATCGAAGCCCATACTGAAGGTGCAGCTTCACTAGCCAATATGACACTGTATTCCGATCTATATTCACTGAATCAGGCAACAGGGCAAGCAACCATCCAGGCCAGAGTACAAAATCAAATGTATCAACAATCAGACAAAGCTGGAACAGCCATTGGTAATAACATTTTAACCAATGGACAACATAATTTTGCCCAGATATCCAATCAGAATGTTGACCTCTCATTATTGATGGGCATGAATGACTTTGACGAACCTCTGACTATTGAATGGATCAACGAGAATATCACGGCTGATAAGCAAATCATCTTCGGTTCCGATGAGTATTTCGCTCTGGCTGAAAACCGGGATATTCGACCCCTATTGCAGAGTGGTCCGAATGTTCTATTCACATATGATGGAAAAACAATTCAGGTGCAGGATACTGAAATACCCCTCAACCCTGAACAATCAGACAACAGATCACCCTTGGTCAATCTTTTAAATCTGTTCTTCACATGGATGTTGCGTATAATCGGATAACAGACACGAAACCTCCCGTAGTTTCCCAAACCTCGGAAGGTGTTTTTAGGCCTGGAAGCTCGCAGAAGCACCTTTATTCCCCGTAATTTCCCCGCTAAATTACGGTACAACTCTCCTAAAATTACCGCATAAACCGCATAAAGTGCCCCCTCGGCATCTTCTCTGGCACAAAAGTGCTGCACCTGCTAGGATGTGCCAATCAAGGTGAGGGAGGCGACGATGGTTTCATCTAAGACAGCCATGGGCTATCAGTCCAGTCGGACAAAGGAAACCGCTTCTGACCACAGCCTCATGCCCCCGTGCCAAGCTGCATGCCCTCTGCACATGGAAATCAGGGAATATATCGATTTGATCGCCCAGGGAAAGGTAATGGAGGCATTACATGTGATACGAGACGGAAACCCTTTCCCATCGATATGCGCCTATGTCTGCACTCATCCGTGTGAGGAGAATTGTCGACGGGTTCAAGTGGACAACCCACTTGCCATACGTGCTCTCAAGCGATTCGCTGTAGAATTCGGCGGAGACCGGATGATCGATCTTGAAGCGGAGACAAAATACGACGACAAAGTGGCCATAGTCGGTTCCGGCCCTGCCGGGCTAGGCTGTGCTTATTACCTGCGGAAATTGGGGTATCCGGTAACCATCTTTGAAGCATATCTGGAATTGGGAGGTATGCTGCGCGTAGGTATTCCCAAATATCGTTTGCCACGGCAGGTGCTCGATAATGAAATTCAAAGACTGGTTCAAATTGGTGTGGAGATCAGAACTAACACCAGAGTGGTCTCCCTGGACCTGCTATCAGACATGGAATACAAAGCTGTTTTCCTGACTATCGGTGCGCACCAGAGCCTTAGGTTGGGTATCGATGGCGAAGATTCCCCGGGAGTAATAGATGGAGCTACTTTACTTCGCGAAGTAAACTTAGGATTAAAACCAGCCCTCGGATCTAGAATCGCAGTTGTAGGTGGCGGAAACGTAGCCATTGACGCTGCCAGAACCGCAGTGCGTTTGGGAACCACAAAAGTTACCATTCTCTATCGACGCAGCCGAGAAGAAATGCCGGCAGATCCAGAGGAAGTAGAACAATCCCTGCAGGAAAATATCGATATCCGTTACTTAGTTTCACCAACCAGTATCAGCAGAACAGACGGTCATCTTCAAGTAAGCTGCGTAAAAATGGAACTCGGGGAGCCTGATGCAAGCGGCAGACGAAGGCCAATACCAATCGAAGGCAGTGAATTCACCGAGGAATTTGATAGCCTTATCACCGCCATCGGACAATCCCCTCAAGTCCCGGACACCTTCAAACTTCGTATAGGCCGGGGCAGCACTATTCAAGTCGATCCGATAACTCTCACCACCACACGCGTCGGAGTTTTCGCTGGCGGGGACGCAGTTACCGGACCAGCTACTGTAACCGAGGCATTGGCTACAGGCAGGAAAGCCGCTTTCCGTATTCACGACTACCTTCAACACAAATATCCCGTAGATGAGAAAAATGATAAAGCTATTCTTTCAGGAGAACTTCTTTCCAAAACCACAGAAACCATAAAAACGCAAAATCGACAGGAACCCAAAGTGGTTGGTCCAAAAGCGAGGACCAAGGATTTCAGGCCGATAGAAAAAGTTTACAACTGGGGAATTGCTGTGGCTGAAGCCAGGAGATGTCTACGTTGCGGAATGGGAGCAGAGATACTTTTCCAGGATAAGTGTGCCAGTTGCCTCACCTGCCTGAGAGTCTGCCCATATGGCGTACCCTACCTTGATGAAACCGGAACTGTCCAGATTCCAGCTGACCAGTGCCAGGCCTGTGGCATATGCGTTATTGAATGTCCTGCCGAGGCAATTGTTCTGCGCAAACCCTATGACCGAAGCCATATCAATGAGGCGCTGGATCACGCCCTAAAATCAGCTTCAGAGACAAAATCCAGCCCTCTCATCATTGGCTTTTGCTGCCAGTACGGCCTTTACGGAACCGGGCTACTCTCCGGATTCTGGCGCCAAGCTAAAGCCGGAGTACAGATAGTGCCGGTTCTCTGTGTAGCCAAAGTAGAAGCACACCATATGCTGCATGCTCTTGAAATGGGGGCGCAAGGTGTTTTCGTCGCCGGATGTGGCGAAATGTGTGCTCGTGAAAAGACATCATTCTGGGTAGAACAGCAAATTGAGAAGGTCAAGAAAGTTCTCGTTCAGCTTAAATTGGGAGAAGATCGACTTCAATTCTTCGATCCGTCCACCATGGAAGAAGAACCCGTAGCCGCTCTTGACATGTTCACCGAACACATCGGGGGGCTATACCTTGAGTCTTTACTAAAACAGGAGGTGAAAAGTTGATAGTCGTCGAGCAGAAACCAGTCGATGAAATCCAGAGAATCATTGCTCCATACGAGAAAGTTTTGATCCTTGGATGCGGAACATGTGTAACGGTATGCAATGCCGGGGGAGAACGTGAGG
>JABHWQ010000229.1 GCA_018657655.1 Chloroflexota bacterium
GCGATAATAGGTTTGTTCGGTTACCCCTATCTTCTTGCTGGCTTCTCCGATTGTAGAGCCCTTGCTAAGCATGATCTCAACTTCACGAAGCTTCGTTATGATCTGCTCGGATCCGTACCTCTTCTTGCTCACTAAAAACCCGCTTTCAAATCAGTCCAAGTCTAACATTTTACCTGGACTAGTTTTCGGGGGTCAGGTCATTACCTCGAAGAATCCTGCCAAATACCTTCATGTCTTGCACTCCTTCTTACCTGACTAATTTTTTTGTCATCTCATTGATTGAGATCCGGAACAACAGAATTGGGAAGTATGTATATCAGTGGATTGGAGAAGGATGGGGAGGGATGAGGGTAGAGGAGAAAATGAATATCCGCATTTAAGGAATTAGAATTGTTTGGACAGCTCATAATCGAATATTTACCCATAAAATATGGTCGAATTGGATAATTGGTCCTAGGATACGTAAAGACATTAACCACGTCAATAGGCATTATGGCGGATGTTTTGTTCAATTTTTGTCGCGATTTCGCGACACGATTTCGCTACATATTGTCGCGGTGAACAAACTATTCAACACGTTGTGCAATACAAACACAGGGTAGATCCTGTCGCAAAAAGGGATTTTACCGGGGGTATATGGGGGAGTAATAATATGGAGGTTAAGGGATGTTAAAGGCTTTGTTGCATAAATACTGATGCGAGGTTAATCTACAATTGGGGGAAATAATGAAATGGGAGTTTCCCCCAATGAAAAAATATACCTCCAAAGTCCGCTACTCGATAACCAATTGGACAGATTATAACCAAGCCTTGATAAATCGGGGAAGCCTTACTATCTGGTTCTCGGAGGAGGTTATCAAGGTTTGGTTGGAAGCAGAGCAAACCGGACGCCGCGCGCATCCACTTAAATATGCCGATACTGCCATCGAATGTATGCTGATTCTGAAAGGTATATTCAGATTACCGCTCCGCCAAACCCAAGGAATCATAGACTCACTCATGAGTTTGATTGGGATTAAACTGCCGGTGCCCCATTACACTACTATGTGTCGACGGATGGCAAGTATAACAGTAACTTTACCCCATAATTGCAAAAAGAAAGGTCTTCATTTAGTGGTGGATGCAACGGGGTTGAAAGTATATGGGGAGGGTGAATGGAAAGTGCGCAAACATGGTAAAAGCAAACGGCGCACATGGCGCAAGGTACACTTGGGCTTCGACGAAGAGACTGGAGAAGTTATGGCCTGTGTGTTGACTGAGAAGGAAGGACATGAGAAAAACATGCTGCCAACCTTATTAGATGAGGTGAGCGAGACGATTGACCACGTATCTGGTGATGGCGGATATGATTTCAAAACTTGTTATGATGCTATTGCAGACCGAGAAGCTAGAGCTGTGATCCCACCTCGTAAGAGTGCTATCTTCCATAATAATGGTTTCATGGATGCCCGGGCGGAAATAATTCCACATTGTAGCTGGTAATTATGGAAGGTGGGTATGCAGTTAACTCAACCATCTACTACATATTGTGGTGATCTCCGACAATTTGCTGACGTGGCACAGGAACGCAATCTACTGCCTGCTGCATCAAACGGTAGAAGAGTGAAACTCCCCGCCTACAAGGCGGGGCATCTAGAATAACTTCATCTGGCTGGGACGCTTTTCATCACCACGATGATACTCGATGTACTTCCTTATCGTTTCTGCTGTTACCTCATCACCCACTGTCCTGACAAAATATCCACTTCCTATACTTTGGCGTCCACACTAAATGGTACTTTGTATCATATACTGCATGGCTCGTCCTCTTGATTGTGTCCATGTACTACTTATAGCACACGGGTTTGTTCCTATTGCAACTTTTCATCCCCTTTTACAAAAAGGGGCATTCAAGTTATGGGCAGTAAACCACGAGCTTTGGATGTGCGCCGATTAAACCTGAATGTAAACTCATCGAGATAGTATCCAAGATGTGATGGATGGATTGCGCCCTGATGGATTCCAAGCCACCAACGATCTAATAGAGATGCAATGCGATGAACACGAGGCATGACAACATGAGCAGGATCACCACTTGCGGAAACATTTACCGCAATGTGATTGTAGCCGAAGGTTTCAATACCTCTATAGCCAGACCATCCATCAGTTCTGACTTCTGCTCCCTTCTGCACAGTATTCAAAATGAATCCTTGAAGGCTCGCTGCCGATACATCTGGAGTGACGGACATACGTATTCTTCCTGTTCCAGGCCCTCTAACTTCTGCTGCAATAACCACTATCGACTTTTGCTTAGCTCCCCGACCTCGGATTTTGTCTCCAATACCCCCAATATAGGTTTCATCAACTTCAATCGCTCCTGTCAACTGATCTCGCCCGTGGCGCACCATTGCACGACGCAGTTTATGAAGCCGAATCCAGGCAGTGTTGTAACTGCCAAAACCGAGAACTCTTTGCAATCCAAGAGCACTGACTCCATGTTTCTGACTCGTCACAAACCACATAGCAAGAAACCACATTCGGAGTGGTTTATGCGTTCTATGAAACAATGTCCCCGCAGTAACAGAAGTTTGCCATTTGCATTTTCGACAGAGAAAGAGCCCTCGCTCTGTTAAAGATGGTTTCTCCGTACTACATCCACACTTGGGACAACTGAAACCTTCCGGCCACCTGAGTTTTGCAATATAGCCAAGGCAACTGCTCTCGTTGTAAAACCATTCATCAAACTCTTGGAATGTTCCAGGATAATCAATACCGGAAACGGGATGACCTTGCTCTTCCATGACCATATACTACATCTTGTGGTCGGTTGAGTAAAGTGCATACCCACCTTATGGAATTACTATATAGTCCAATATATATAGTAATAACTAGAATCGACCGTTAGGTGTGTTTTGTTAAGTCTATACCACGCAAAAACAAATAGTCAAGGAGAAGCTGCGGGAAAAGCAACCTAACTAAGTAGAAATATTAACAATCAACAGCAGCGGTGTTGAGGATATTGTGGGCAAGTCAAGGACTTGTCCAAGTTCCGGGAGATAACCTGAAGGGTTATCCACGGAACGTCTGTATCCTCAACAAATGAAGCCACTCTTTCTCCATATCACATGAAGGATTAACCTTGAAATTCTGATCTTCATAAAATCTTGTTGTTTCCGGACCTTGTCCCGAGAGTTGGATTCGGATATACTCATCGCAACGATTGCCTATGAGGGCGTGAAGAGTAGGAGCACAAATGAATGTAGCGATCTACGCACGAGTATCAACCGAGATGCAAGCTGAGGATGAAACACCGATCCTCGGTCAGGTAAATGAGTGCCAATCGTTTGCTGAGTCAAGAGGTTGGGAAGTTGTGGCGACATACAAGGATGAAGGCTTCACGGGGCGAAACACAGATCGGCCGGGCTTCCAGCAGATGCTATCAGACGCTCAACAGAAACCGAGTCCTTTTCAAAAGATCATTGTTTGGAAGGGCAGTCGCATCGCGAGGAATGTCGAGGATAGGCTGGCATGCCAGTCAATACTGGCTCGAAGAGGAATTGATATTGTTTCACCAAATGAACCTGAGTTTGAGGGGGCAATAAGGGCTTTGATGATTCCTTTATTGGCTGGAATTGATGAATATGAGAGTTGGCGTATCGGCGAGGATACACTTCGAGGGATGAAAACACTGGCAAGACAAGGATATAGCCCAGGTGGTAGGCCGCCTAGGGGTTATCGAATACATCGGCAAGTAATCGGCCTAAAGAAGAGTGGTGAGCCCCATTTTCGCTCGGTTTGGGAACCAGACCCGGAATGGGAAGGGAAGGCTCTGCGAGCATTTGAAATGCTTGTCGATGGATGTAGCTCAGAGGAGATCATCCAACAGACTGGGGTTGTTCGAAATAGATCAAGCATCAGTACGTATTTCAGGAATCCAACATTTATCGGTGAGCGAGTATTCAATGTTCACAGGAGAAAAAGTGGTCGTGGTGGCCCAATCGTTAAGGTCTCCTTGGATGATCCAGATGTGATTAGAGTTCCGGAAGCACATAAGGCAATTATCCCTCGCGAGTTGTTCGATAAGGCTCAAGAGGTATTGAACAAAAGGCGACCGCAACCCGGCCAAATCAGAGCAAAGAAAAATAATTATATCCTTTCTGGGTTGCTGTGGTGCGAAAAACACAATTGCAGCATAACCGGGACAGGCAACAAAGAACGTCGATACTATGCTTGCGAGAGTTTTCGCCGGGGTGGCCGCAAGAACTCAGACTGCGCGCTCCTTAAGAAGGAAGCTCTTGAGAAATGTGTAATGGATACTCTGAAAGACAAGATATTCACTCGTGATCGGATTGCCGAGGCTATTAACTACTTGGTTGAGACATCGAAATCCGAAAGCAAACAGGCACAAAGAGAGGCTGTCACGATAAAGAAAAAGATGGACAAGATAAAATCCGAGATAGATAACTTGGTGAAAGCAATCTCTGACGGACTCAATTCGGACCATGTGATACAAGGTATTGAAGATCGTGAGAAATCCTTGGCCATCTTAAAGAAGCAGTTAGAAGAAGTAAAACGGGGTGGCGAAAAGAACAACGGCGGTTATGCAAAAATGAAAGTAGATGAAAAAATGATCGAAGCTGTTCGTGCCGAGACCCTTTCAGTGCTCGACAACGAGGACCCTGACAAACAGAAGCTATTTCTTAGTTCATATATTGACACAATAAAAATAAAAGAAGACTCCCTTCAAGTAAAGTTTACTTTTAGGGAGCCTTCTGACAATAGCCAAGTAATGGTAGCGGGGGTTGGATTCGAACCAACAACCTTCGGGTTATGAGCC
>JABHWQ010000173.1 GCA_018657655.1 Chloroflexota bacterium
CGTACCGGGTGTCAAGGAGGCCATCCTATCCGGTAGCCTTGATTCACCCGAGGCGGAAGCGGCCAACGCCTTTCTGGCCGATCAGCTGGGAGTAACCCCGTGGTTCACCACGTTGAACTTAATGACCCCCACCGGGCAAATAGTTGGCGGCAGTCATGTCAACCTGGTTGACGATAGCATAAACCCAGGACTCCACCCGGCATACTTCAGCTTCCTCGATGCCGATTTCTCCAATGGTTCCTGGTGGAGCATCTATCAGCAATATGAGGGCGACATATGGGTCAACGAGCCGACATTCAGCCCGGCAGCCCATACTGGCCCCGTTAGGCTTGATGCCTTCACGATGGAAATCACGGCCAAGGTTTATGCCAGCGATGGAACCGTCATTGGCGCTGTAAACAGCGCAACAGGCTTTGATGCGGTTAAGATGAGCCAGGATTATGCGGCCAAATACCCTAACACGAGGGTGACGGTCTTCACCCCTGCAGGCCTGCCTGATCTTTACGCTTACGGTGACACGCAAACGCTGCCGATTATGATCGCGGCAGATTCTGGAGAGTGGGCACTCTCACCAGAGGATTTGAATGGGGATGGCACCCTTAACGACGTCATGCCAAAACAATCCGCTATAGTAGACGGTTTCGATGATCCCCAGCCGGAGCTGAGATGGTTTGATTTCGCATCAAATGCCAGATTGCCTGAGGCCGAGATTACATACACGGCAGCAGAGGAGAGGGTGAGATCTATTATTGGGGCGACCGATGCTCAGATCATCCCTGCCGAAGCCTTCACTACGGACAATGGAAGCCATGTTGTGGGCTATGCCAGGGCTTCGACCGATCTTCTTGACGAGAATCTACGAACCGAAGGTTATCCAGGTACCGGGTTCACTGTCATGACCGAACAACGCTCTGAAGTGGCTTTTGAGGCGCTCGAGAGCCTCGATATGCTGGAGAATGATCTCGAGGATAACACCAACAGGATCCTCACCACAGTTTTGATAATCCTTGGTGTAGCCTTCGTTGTAGTACTGGGTGTGGCGTTCTATCTGAGCCGTGGTATTACCAAGCCTATTGTGCAGCTCAACGATGCGGCAGAAAAAGTCAGTATGGGTGAGTTGGATGTCAATGTTAATGTTAAGTCCAATGATGAGATAGGAGACTTAGCTGAGAGCTTTGGCCGCATGGTTACAGCGTATCGATTTATGGCTCAAGACGAGGAGGACTAAGAACCGTGGCATTATATGATGATGTGGTGAATTTGGGTAAGACGTACATGGGCCCAGCCGCCAAGAAGTTTGTGGATCGGCAGATAAGTGGACATCTGGATGTGGAAGCATCGAAATTGGCTGCCAGTCATATGGCAGAGCTAGCAAAATGGTGCTACACGTCTGGGAAAATGCTGATGGATGACGCAAAGGCCCAGGAGTTCAGCAACAAGGTAAAAGCGCTCAAGTGAGGGCAATAGTGCCCAAGGAATCCCTGTTGGCCTCAATGCAAATGGCAAGCAATGTTTGAACTTTAAATTGGTTGGTAACCCCCGCCCCCGGCAGATACAGGGGCGGGGGTAATCATCATAGCAGAACGTGTGTTTGAAATCTGAAGAATCAAACGAATGATCGCTGCTTGTATGAAAAATGGTGAACTAAAAATGGAGAGGCTCCTACAACTAACTGTTGAGATAGGATTACTTGAGCGGGTCGATGTCTTGGCATCGCTGCTGAAGGCCGCTAACCCGCAATGCTATGAGCACTCGAAACGGGTAGCTGCATTATCAAAATTGATGGGCGACGCTATGAATTATTTAGGAACAGAGTTATTGGATCTTTGCTCAGCAGCTTTCTTGCATGATGTTGGCAAGGTAGTAATCCCAGATTCAATTCTATTTAAACCGGGAGAACTAAATGACGCTGAATGGGAAATAGTCAGGGAGCATCCTGCCGACGGGGCATGGACAGTCGGCAATATCAAAGAACTGACGGCGTTGGTTCCATTTATATTGAGTCACCATGAGTGGTACGATGGGAGCGGATATCCTCATGGAATAAAGGGCGAACAAATACCGGTGGAAGCCAGGATTATTAGCATTGCCGATGCCTACGATACAATGACTACCCCTCATGCATACAGGGAAACCATATCCAATGATGAAGCTATGGAGGAACTAAAGCGATGTGCGGGGATTCAATTTGATCCCGCGCTTGTTGAGGTGCTTTCCCAGGTTGTTGGTTATATGGCAATAAGTGGTGATAGTTGAGGGATAAGGGAATTCGTCAACTTCCATTGTCGTTCATACTGAGTAGCCATTAAAACACCTAATTTCCATGTTAAAGATCGGGCTTTGTGGCGTTCTCAGGAGGAGGAAAATTGACGAAACGCAAAACAGAGGTCTTCGAGACTAGACTATCCAGATGGACTGAACTTGTCAAGGAGGGAACCGAAGAGGCGCTCTCTGGCCTCTCCCGGATGGTGGGTAAGAAGATTCGGATAACAGCTTTTGATCTCAAGGTGATCCCGGTGTCAGAGGTGGCAGATATGGTTGGTGGTGCCGAAAAGGAGGTAGTTTCCATTTACGTGGGTATTACTGGAATTGCTACGGGCCATATCATGCTGGTTTACCCACAGCAAGTTGCCTTTGGGCTAGTGGATATGCTGATGGACTGCGAATATGGAACGACTCGGGAATTGGGCACGTTGGAAGCTTCGGCACTTGCGGAAGTTGGTAATATCACCGGGTCTTTTCTCCTCAACTCCATGGCATATAACCTTGGGATGCGTCTCATGCCTACCCCTCCACAGGTGATGGTGGATATGCTTGGGGCTGTACTCAGTATTCCTCTGACGGATATCATGAAACATCGGGACGATTTGTTTATGATGTCGACTGTTTTTGCTACCGAAGGGCAGTCAATTATTGGGACTCTCCTGGTAATGCCCAGTGGTGAACTAATGGATCTGTTGGTGGAAGAGTTCTCGGAATGAGTGCACTAGTCTAGAAAACGAAAAAATCTTAATATTCGACGCTCCCACGTTTCCGATGTGGGGGCGTTTTTTTGTTAGAACTACACTTGGTGAATATTTAGTGAGTCATTGGTTTGTAAGTATCCCAAATTGATAGTCCCTGCATCGTAACCATTATATCCGCTACTGGTCGTCTTTTATGCCCAAGGTGTATAATATGCAATGCTCCCTGAATCTGAATTAGAAAACGCTTCAGGCTCGCGCGAGAATGATATGGCAGACAAATATAAAACCAAGCATGAACTTATTGAAGAATTAACCCAAATGCGTGAACGGGTTTCCGAACTGGAGTCCACAGAAACTGAACTCAAGCAGGCCAGAGAAGCGTTGCGGGAAAGTGAAATCCGGTTCAAGGCCATACATGCCCATTCACCTATTGGGATTGTGCTGCGAGATCACGATGGGACAGTGGTCCACAGCAATAGGTCCGCCCTAGATATGGTTGGATTGTCTCCTGACGTGGGGGTTGACGAACTTCCGTGGTCTAATCTTTTTGATGATCCCTTTGTTCCGCAAGAGGCGAAGGACTGCCTGGCACAGGGCAAATCAATGAGATATGAACAGGAAATGCCCTTTGACTTTGCGGAATGCCAGAGGCTCGGTTTGTACCGGACGGAAGGGGC
>JABHWQ010000285.1 GCA_018657655.1 Chloroflexota bacterium
CACTATCGATGATCCCAATTCCGCCTCTACCTTCATCACTATGATTGGCGATTGTGACATTCAGGCTAACTTCGTTCTGAATCGATGGCTCCAAGTTGACGGTATGCTCAATAGTTGCTGTTCCATAACTATAGATACCGATGATAATACCCCTAACGAACTAAGTAGCGGTGACTCCGGCGTCTTCGCCTTCCCCGAAGGAACCACCGTCACTCTTTCCGCCACAACCTGCATCGAATGTTGCGGGGAAGAAAGTCAGTTTTTATACTAGTTGGTTTTCACCGGTGCATCCGAAGGCCAGTATGATAGTCTTTCCGTTTTCACTGATCCAACTATCTCCCTTGTCATGGAAGAATATACGTTAGCGCTTCCTGCCTGCTCAGATAATCCCCTGGGCTTGGCCAAGGAAGTTACTCCCAATCCATGCCTCTTCCCCGGTGAAGAGGATGCTACCGTTCACTACGCTATCGCTTTCAGTTTCGATGGTGATGAATTCGACTTCGAAGGTTCCGATACCTGTAGCGATGCCGTCGTCATCTCCGATTATCTCCCCGACGGATTGATACCTGCCGAAAGATCGATATCCAATGGCGGAACATACTATCCCGATGAACACCTTGTTCAATGGACCGTTTATGCCTCCACCGGAAGTGTATCCTTCGATGCCTATATCCTTCCCTCTTTCACCGGTGAGGTTGCAGTCAACGTGGCTTCTGCCTGGGTCGAGAATGTCTGTACCGAAGATGAAAGCCCGCTGGGTTACCATGATGACGGCCAACTGCTCTCCTTTGCATATGTCAACACTGATGACATATGCACCGAACGGCCAGCAACCAACACAGTAACATTCGTCGCGGGATCGGGTGGAACATTGACGGGAGATGTCACTCAGCAGCTTCCGGATGGCGGGGATTGTGCGACCGTCACCGCCAAAGCCAATACTGGTTATCAATTTGCCGGTTGGATTATCAGCTCAGGCGATAAGAATGGTTCTTTCAGTCAACTCCACCGAACCGCGCTGACAATAACCAACGTCACTGGTGATACACATGTCACCGCCAACTTTCGCCCAATTGGCGGCGGTGTCAGCTTTGTTGGACCCAACGGCGAGGACGATGATGGATACAGCGTCGAATTCCAGTCGCCTTCGGAAACCACTAACTACACACTATTGATCGAAGTAACCCCAGCCGATAGTGGTTCAACCGATCCATCATTAGGCTCATATTCCTACGAGGAAGGTACCGTAATCAACATCAGCGCAACACCATGGGACGGCTATGAGTTCCTTAATTGGATAGGAGATACCAGTGGTACACTTAGCGCTATCACCGTGACTATGGATGGTAACAAGTCTGTTACCGCTAACTTCCAGGTAATCCCATTGCCAATGATACGGTATATCCTGACAATGATCTCTGCAGAAGGCGGAGATACCGATCCTGCAGCAGGGGACCACTCATTTGAAGAAGGATCATTGGTCACTATTACCGCCATACCCACAGAAGGCTACATTTTTGAGGGTTGGACTGGCGATGTAGAGAATCCGGGTATGGCTACTACCACTGTGACAATGGATGAAGACAAGGAAATCACTGCCAAGTTCAGCGAGATTGGATCACCCGTGATTTTTCATACATTGACAATAGAAATCAATGGCGATGAGGGTTGCGAGACGAATCCCGAGTCAGGGTCTTATCAGTATGAGGCTGGAACAGTAGTTGTAATAACCGCGAACGCTGCCGATGGATGGGAGTTTTTGGAGTGGACAGGCACCGACGAGTTGGCTATTGATGAAAGTAACTTAAGTACAGCCACAATAACCATGGATGGTGATTACACCATTACAGCCAACTTCGAGGAAAACTCAAGTCCCACGAATTGGCCTATGATAAGTGGTTTGATTGCTGCATTACTTGCTATTCTGATAGCGCTAATCCTTTTCATTCTCAACAAAAGAAAGGAAACCGCGTAGGCAAATACGTCAAGTAATCATCAATAATCAGCAGGGAAAGTCTTGGAGGAATACCGGAGAGGCCGCTGCAACAGCCAGCGGCCTTCACTTTTGACTTGATTGAGCTGAACGCTTCCAGATCAATACAATGTTCACGGTAGTCATGATCCATATGATGGCAAAAAGGACTGCTTCCACATGCATTTCCCCGTAGGCATTCACATCTATCAATACCTGATTTGACGGGTTGAAACAGGCAGAGTAAAACATCAGGAACAAAAGTGACATTAATGCCCAAGAGAGCATCACTGACATCAAATTGAATAGTGAGATCTTGTGCGGATCCTTCTTTTCCATGTTTCATTTAGAAGTATAATAGAGAGAAGTAGAACGGACAAAAGTGCAGTCTGTAGTTTTTGGTAGTGTTTTCGAACATTTTGATGTTGGTGTAAACGCCCATTCCGTTTAGAAGGATTTGGACAATGCACGGTCGCTGCCCCTCAATAGGCTTACATAGCTGTCAACAGCTACAAAGTGCAAACCGGAAATCGAGGGATTCGGTCAGCCTTTGACTAGTACTTAAATGACTGCTACACTATTTGATATCATCAGGATGATAGCTTCGCCGCAACCTGATGCGGGCCCTATGCAGCATGAACACTACTGAAACCGGAGACCCTGAGCATGGTAGCTCGCCACATGTAACTGTGGCTGTTCAAACTGTAGGTTGCAAGCTTAACCAGGCAGAGAGCGAGGCGTTAGCACGCGAGTTTCTCGATGCCGGATTCAAAGTGGTCGCCCCAAACAAAAGACCTGATGTATACATTCTGAATACCTGCACCGTGACCCATATTGCAGATCGCAAATGCCGTCAGTACCTTCGATCATTCCATCGCACCAATCCTAACTCACTGGTAGTGGCTATGGGTTGCTATGTGGATAGAAGCGAGTCTGATGTCCGGGTTGAGGGTGTTGATATCACCATCAGCAATATGGATAAAGATCGCGTAGTGGAAATCGTTCAAAACCAGCTTGATCCAAAGCGCTATCTCAACATAAATGATTGCAGCACTCTAGATGATCCATTTCGTACCAGAGCAATGACTAAAATCCAGGACGGATGCAGTCACAGCTGCTCGTACTGCATTGTGCCTTTTGTCAGAGGGCCGGAACACAGTATTCCGATGAAAACAGTCTTGGATGAGATCGAAGCCCAAGCTGATAATGGCTGCCAGGAAATCGTTCTGACCGGGACCAGAATTGGTACATACGAAGGAAGGATCGAAGAGCTCATTCGACGTATTTTGAAAGAGACCTCTATTCCCCGTATACGTCTCTCGTCACTTCAACCGGAGGAGCTTTCTCCATTCCTGATTGGTCTCTGGGAAAACAACGATCGAGTGTGCCGCCACATTCACTTGGCGCTCCAGAGCGGTAGCCAATCAGTACTTGAGCGCATGAATCGTGCGTATACTATCGTCGAATATGAGGCAGCCGTAAAAACTGTTCGCGATGCCATGCCCGATATCGCCGTCACCACCGATATCATAGTCGGGTTTCCAGGAGAGACGGATGAGGAATTCCAGGAAAGTCTGGAATTCTGTAAAAAAGTCGGGTTTGCAGGCATGCACATATTCCCCTATTCGGCACGTAATGGGACCAAAGCCGCGGACATGCCAAACAAAGTTGCAGACAAAGTGAAGAAAGCCAGAAGTCAAATAATGCTCGATCTGGCAACGCAGAGCGCACGGGGTTTCTGTCAGAGATTCCAGGGAGAGACTATGCAAGTGTTGTGGGAAGAACGAAAGGGCAAGAATCTCTGGATAGGACACACGGGAAACTATATCAAAGTATATACCAAAACCGACGAATTTCTGGAAAACTGCTTGTCAAATGTAAGGCTCGGCACTGAATACGAGCAGGGCTTATGGGGAGAAATTATCACCGCCCCTAATACAGTCCGCCTGCCGGGTAAAGGAGTGTGGCAGCAATGACCATTTATATTATCCTTTTTGTACTTTGCCTGGTAATCTCCGCTTTCTTTTCAAGTTCGGAGACGGCGTTCATTTCACTTCAAAAGGTGCGCCTTAGGCACATGGTAGATAGTGGTGTTTCTGGCGCCGAAGATGTAGCCGAACTAACACGACGCCCTGAACGTCTATTGACCACGGTACTCATCGGTAACAACTTTGTGAACACCACCGCAGCCGCTCTGGGCACATTGATTGCAGTGAAAGTTCTCGAAGATAGCAGCAAGGGTTGGGCAGCGGTTGTGGCGACTATCAGCGTCACGCTTCTGCTCCTGATTTTCAGTGAGATTATACCCAAGACACTGGCCACCCAGATGGGTGAAAAAATGGCCCTTTTTTACACCCGTCCTATAAAATCCATATCGTGGATACTCTTCCCATTGACATTCGTTCTTTCCGGATTAGGCACGCAAGTGAGCAAAATGCTGGGCGGCACTTCAATATCAGATAATCTGATAAGTGAAGGTGAAATCCGTGCGATGATCTCGATGGGGCGTGAAGACGGCACCGTTGAAGAAGGTGAAGCAGACATCATGGAAAGAGTG
>JABHWQ010000311.1 GCA_018657655.1 Chloroflexota bacterium
ATCCGAGACATTACCGATCGTAAACTTACTGAAGAAGCCTTACGAAAACGTACGAGCGAACTTAGTGAAAGAGTTAAACAACTGGATTGTCTCTACAATATTTCCTCTCTTGTGGATCAGATAGGTATATCAATAGGTGAGATATTGCAGGAAACAGTTCAGCTCATACCCCGTGCATGGCAACATCCGGATGTTGCATGCGCACGCATCATTGTCAACAACGATGAATACGTGTCGGCAGGCTTTAGAGAGACAGCGTGGAAACAGACTTGCTCCGTCATAGTGCATGGCGAATCGTGTGGCAGTGTGGAAGTATATTACCTGGAACAAAAACCAGAAAACTTCGAAGGTCCCTTCTCAACAGAAGAGATGAGACTCATCAGCGCCATATCCGAATCGTTGGGTACAATAATCGAGAAAATGAGGACTGAGGACGCGCTGAAGGAATCGGAGGCCAACTATCGCACACTGGTTGAGTCGTCTCCCGATGGAGTTATCAATCTGGATAACGGGGGCTATATTATCGACTGCAATGAAGGTGTGTCAAAGTTGTTGGGCTATTCAAGGGATGAACTCTGCGGGAGAAACCTCCGGGAATTTGTACCTGTCAACATTCCTGCAAATTTGGAATTGTACTTTAAGCACTATTCGGTAGATGGACAACTTGAAAACGAATATGAACTTGTTGGACAGGATGGGGAACCAATACCAGTATGGGCCAAAACAGTGCCCATTCATGATTCGGATACCAGCCCAACTCGATTTGTTGTATACCTGCGTGACATCGCAGCACGCAAGCGTATAGACCAACTCAAGGATGAATTCATTGGACTTGTATCTCATGAGCTTCGGAATCCTCTAACTGTGATCATTGGCGGTATCAACACGGCTCTAAGTGAAAGGGAACGGCTTTCTGCAGATGAAATCACGCAACTTCTCCAGGACGCAGCCTCGGAGGCAGAGTTGCTTTCTCATCTGATATGGAATCTTCTTGAACTATCTCGTTCCCAGGCCAACCAACTCCTGATTTACCCTGAACAGGTCAGGATTAATGATATCACCGAGCAGATAGTGGAGAAGATTCAGCTACAGTCTCCGTTGCATCGTTTTGTTATGAACTTCCCCGACGACTTTCCATCAATACATGCAGATCAATTACGGTTGGAAAGAATCCTCTATAACCTGCTGGAGAATGCGGTCAAATACTCTCCGGTAGGGAGTGAAATACGAATTTCGGCTGAGAAGAAAGATGACTATGTTGTCATTGGGATCAGTGATATGGGCGATGGGATATCATCTGAAGATCAGGATAAGCTCTTTGAGTCATTCCATCGATTGAGAGAACATGAAGTAGCCGGGATTACAGGCATAGGATTGGGTCTTTCTGTGTGCAAGATTCTGGTGGAAGCACACGGGGGAAATATTTGGGTGACGTCTGAACCGGGGCAAGGTTCGACATTCTACTTTTCCCTGCCGTGGCGATGAGACAAATGCACGTTATTTTGGTGATTTATGTGCGTCTCCAACCCGTATTAGTGCAATCTTAGTCATAACCGGACCGATCACCTCAAACAACACGGTCGAGGCGATAACCACAGGTAGAACGACATCGGCTATTTCGGGCAGACGTTGACTTGCAACGAGAGCCATCCCTAAAGCAACTCCGGCTTGAGGCATCAATGAGGCACCCATCCATCGGCTCATTGAGGGATCGGCATGACTTAAACGTGCTCCTGCCCATCCTCCAAATATCCGTCCGATGATCCGGAATACGACGAAGCCGATGCCGATAGCCCCGATTTCTGGAAGCGAATCAATTTCCAGCGAAGCTCCTGCCAACAAAAAGAACAGAATCATGAATGGCCATTCGATGCCTTGGATGGCATGAAACGGCCGATGGCGATGGCTTAAATTAGCAACAACAGCCCCCATGATCATGGCTGCCAGCAGGAAGGAAACATTCAACCAAATAGCTATTCCTCCACAGAGGAAAACTGCTCCTACAGCTTCGGAGAGTGTGCGTTCACCGGGTTTGATCCGTCCGCTCAAATAGGCAAGTGGTACCCCTAACCCAACACCGATGAGTATTGCTCCCCCGATCTCCCACAAGCCGGTTAGTAGTGATTCGGCTCCCCCGCTATCTCCAGCAAAGACCTGTGCTGCGGTCAGCATAAAACTGAAAGCCAGGAGCCCCCAAGCATCATCGATGGCTACAACTCCCTCCAATACTCGGGAAAAGCGTCCTTGGGCTCGTGCCTCCCGGATCACATCTGTAGTCGCTGCCGGATCGGTAGCGGTTGCGATTCCTGCCAGGAGTAAGGCGATAACTATGGGTTGGCCGATGAGAGCCAGTCCTCCTAGTGTAACCAGTAAAGTGGTAACTACTACAGCGCTGGATATCCATAAAACAGCTCTACCATGTTCGCGCAGTGACGAAATGGTCAGTTTTTCACCGAGCAGGAAACCTACCATGACTAGGGCCATATCTGCGATGGCCTCGAACCAGTCGTCACTGATGTCAGGTAAAATATCGAGTAAATCCGGGCCGATGAGGATACCCAGAAGAATCAGGAAAGTCACTCTGGGCAATGGCGTATATCTACCGAGAACATCGGTAACCAATCCCAGCAGTAGCAATCCGCCAATAGTAACTAAAACAATACCTACATCTTCCATATGACAGGTATCCTTGCTCAAGTTATCCTGATAACAGGATTGTCATCGGGACGTGTTTTGTAATTGGGGACGTCTTTTTACCAGAGTAGTGGTTTCGAAAGTGCTTACTGGAATCCCATTCTGATTTGTCACTCGTATCTTGTGTCTAAGAATCCCCCTGTCCGGTTTACTTCTGGATTCTCTTTTTTCAATGCATTCCATGCTGAGTGATAGACGGTCACCCGGATGTACAGGATGTGGGAGATGCATTTTATCCCATCCCAGGCCGCTAATGGCTGCGATTCCTTTCCCGGCCCGGTTGAGCAACCAGAAGCTGATGGCCACGGTGTGTGATGCGGAGGCTATGAGGCCGCCGAATTGGGTTGCTTTGGCGGCTTCTTCATCCACATGAAACGGCTGGGGGTCCCATTTTCGAGCAAATTCTATCACCTCTTCCTTGGTTACCGAATACTTCCCAGCCGTTTTCTTGTCATGGAGTTCTATGTCTTCAAAATATATGTGTTCCATTGGGATGGTTTTTTAAATCTAAGGAGCTAGTGTTTGGGGCACAAGTTCTACGGTTCAGGCACAAGGAGCATTTGTCATCGTTACATATCATACATGACGCACAATCCTTACAATTATGCTTTCTTATCCTTCCTGGCTTTTCTTCGGGAATGTATAGTTGCCCCTGTATACCGGGGGCAGTGACAAACGGCATATCCTGCTCCGATCAGAATGAGCTTTCCTTAACTCAAATCATTACGCAACGCACGGAAAAGAAAATGCTCTGTTGATGCATGTTCTTCGATCAGTTTGCGAGTCTTATTCATATAGGTGAGTAAATCGTTGGCGGCGGCGTTCCAGTTTCCTGTAAGGATTTCGCCGCTTGCAAGCTGATCCGCTCTGTTTTTTGCTTCAGCGAATCTTTCCTTGAGCTCATGATGTTGTTTAAGCAAGGTGTGAAATTGTAGCATCTGATCTTCATTACCGTGTTTTTTAAAAACTTCGAGCAGGGCTGTTTCCTCTTTGGTAAAATGTTCTGCCACCCCGGCTTGGCATTTAGTAACAATATCCTGTAGCTTTTTCAATCCTTCTGCTTTGTTCAGCCTGCCCGGTGAGAAATCCTTGTCTGCTTGGGATAGATGAGTCAGTGCTGTGGCATCGCTGCACGCTTGCTCCAGGCCTTCCACATCCCTGACTATGTTGGCATGGTCTTCCAATAGTCCATCTATTAATGCAACCGGATTATCCATCAGTTTACCTCCTCATAATCAGATATTCTCGATAATGTTTTTTAACACTGATTAGTTTGTTTTGCAAGGAATAGAATAGTTTGCTCTAAGTGAATGAAAGCCAATCTATCTCTATGAAGGATATTTGTACAACTCAATCATTGGATTACTTCGGTTCAAATCTATTTCCGTCGGCTCCACATTGAGGACATTTTTCAGGGAAAGTATCTCTTCCGTGGATATATCCACATATACTGCATACCCATTTCTGCATTTCTCTTTCCTCGCTTTCCTCATTACTGTATCGATTTTAGATGAACCAGTATCCGTGTTCTGCGACTTTGATCACATTCATTTTATTTGCCTTGGCTTCATGATAATAATAAGCGATGCAAGATTAAATAGTTATAACCGCGGAATGTCATATTGTTACAAATCCATAACACATCGCACATTGAATAAGGTTTGATGTGGTTCTATAATGTGAAGAGCCCTGTTTAATCATGGTAACTATAATGGCTACAAACAAGTCAGTAAAATCTAATGTATACACTCTTTTGCGGGAAAGGGATTATGATCAATTGATCGTTTTTTGTGAAGAGGATAGGCAGGCTTGGAAGACACTTCGTGACAGCCTGTATGAAACCGATGAAAACCTGATTTGGCCAGCTATCGAATCGATAGCCATGTTGATGGGGAAATGGTGGCAGGCAGGTGAAGGAGAGAAAGTCCGCGAGTATATTAGGAGATTGTTTTGGGCGCTGAATGATGAATCGGGAGGGATCGGGTGGAACGCGCCGCAGACCATTGCCGAAATCATCGTTTTAATTCCCGAACTAGTGGATCCTTATGGCAG
>JABHWQ010000198.1 GCA_018657655.1 Chloroflexota bacterium
CCGAGGGGCTGCCGTTGACGTTTCTGGATCATCGGCTTATTCGCGGAGATTCTCTAACCGGACCATTCTTTGAGGATCTGCTAACATTTCCGGTCAGTGGGGAACCGATCGATGACCTTTTCGCGCAGCAAATTAATGAGCGTCTAAGAAAAACACTGGGCGAGGCTCTGGCGCACGTGAATGACCTGGAAGCCAGTGTTGGTAAGGACGTAGCCGATTTGGAGCAGAAGCATACGGCTAAAAAGCGACTGGATGAAGCGCTGTCGCCATTCCGAATGCTGGCAGCAGTTTGGAGCGGTTGTGTGATGTTGGGTGATAGAGGATCTGATTTGGCGTACAGGAATTTGGTAACAACTGTAGCAGATCAGGAAAATATTGATATACACAAATCCTTGCAACCAGCATTGCAGCAGATGTCTGACCTTGGAGGTCAGAATTTGGCCTATGACTTGGTTTTTCCCGAAGTGTTCCGCCTTGAAGGAAGTCCTGAGAGAAATGCAGGCTTCGATTCGATTCTTGGCAACCCACCCTGGGATCGGATCGAGATCGATCCGAAGCAATTTTTTGGGAATTTCGATTTTAGGGTAATCGAGGCGCCCAATGATTCTATCCGCAAGGAGCTTATAGCCAAACTTGAAGCCAATGTAACAATTGCTTCCAGGTGGAGTGAAATCTGCGGAATGATTGACGGAGAGGAACGAATCCACGATCGCCTTTTTTCTCATCAAAGCATCGCCGTCGCCGGGAAAAAAACTCTGGGACGCCCAGATACATATCGGCTTTTCGTCGAACGCTGGTATCAACTGGCTAAGGATGACTGCGGATACACGGGATGGATTGTCCCAAGTAGCTTTCACTCCAATGAAGGAGCTGCAGGTGTCCGGAAACTCTATTTGGATAATACAAATCTTGTCTGCTGCTATTCATTCGAGAACTTGAAGCGGCTATTTGACATTGATTCCAGGCAAAAATTTGCAGTTGCTGTTGCAAAGAAATCGGCATTGGGGACTTCTTCTCTTCGAGCAGCATTCTATCTATTAAATCCAGAATGGCTTTTTGCAGAAGATAAGGAGGATAGACAGTTAGTTATAGTAAGGAAAGACCTTCATAGGCTCAGCGGAGCCCATGAAGCCTTTGTTGAAGCTCGCTCCAATATGGATCTTAGTCTGATTGTTGCACAATCTAACTCAAAGGCCACCGACTGGGGAGATTGGCTTGTTGAATTAGGGATTTCTACCGCTTTTGGTGTAGAGTTACATCGGAATCCTGCTTTTGCCCATGTCCTATCTGAGTCAGTAGACACGGCCGCTCGTTTCCAGATATGCCAGGAAGAGGGGTGGCATCGTTTGCCCTTGCATGCAGGGAAGACGATCTCTCAGTATACGGATATGTTTAGTTCCGTTCCCGAGAACTTTGTCTCGACCCGTGAAGCTTTCTCAACCAGACACTGGAAAAGAAGTGTACAGGGTTACCGATTAGCCTTTCGTATGAAAGCTGCATCAACAAATGAACGTACGATGATTGCTGCGATGCTAACACCAGGGTTTGTCTGTGAACAAACTCTTGCTGTCGAAACAGATCCGATGAAACGTCCGAATATGAATGCGCTGATTACTCTTGGTTTTGCGAATAGCTATCCATTTGATTGGCAAGTCAGGCAACGAGTCACGACAAGCTTGAGCAATTACATATTGGCAGCAATACCTATCCCCAATATCCAACAGACCTCAACTTTCATTTTCCATAGCACTCTTCGTCTTACCTGCAACCATGAGGGTTATTCCTTCCTATGGAATGAGCAACTCGGAAACGAATGGCGCGAACTTACCCCGAAACACGCCTGGCCAGTACTCGACGGGGATGACGCTCGATGGCAGGTACGCGCCCAGATTGACGCGGTAGTTGCCGATAGGTATGGACTGGACCGCAGACAGTACGAGCACATCCTTTCTACCTTCAGCCACAGGAGCTATCCCCAGGCCCCGGAACTGTGCCTTGCCGCTTATGATCAACTACACCCTCTGGTTGCATAAAAACGGCGGAAAATCAGCCGTGTTCTGCCACATTGTCACTTGCGGTGCCTCTGGAAAATGGGGATCTATGGTGTTGACGAAGACACCGGAAACCCACCTCCAGGAGGACACCACAAGTGAA
>JABHWQ010000295.1 GCA_018657655.1 Chloroflexota bacterium
GGTTAAAAACACGTCCGATTTGGCTGCCAACCGGTAGGCGATATCCCTGCCTGCCTCCTGGTTCATATCTATAGCTATGCTCTTTTTTCCTCGATTAGCGCATTCGTTCCAAAGACTCGTCCCATCAGCGAGTTTGAAGGAACTGCGATTGACCAGAAATGCCAGTCTCGATGGGTCTCCTTTGCCGAGCTGTTCTATCTTTATAACTTCGGCACCGAGGTCGGCGAGGATAGCTGCTCCTCCCGGACCGGCATGATATGATCCCCATTCCAGGACCCGTATTCCCTCTAGTGGCTGTATCATTTTTCTCCTACTCAAAGCAAAGGCGAGTCTCAAACTCGCCTTTGCAGCTATGATTTATCATTCTTAGCACAACGAAGAATCTCTTTAAGGTTCTTCGATTGATTAAACTTCCTCTGAATTACATACGATCTATTTTCTGTTGCGTTCTACAAATTGTTTCATTCGTGCTAATGCTTCTTCTATGTCCGGGAGCCCTACAGCATAGCAGCAACGTATATAACCTTCTCCAAATTCACCGAAAGCCGATCCCGGAACTACGGCTACCTTCTCTTCTACCAAAAGTTTTTCACAGAAATCCTCTGAAGAGAGACCGGTTGACTTGACGGATGGGAAAGCGTAGAAAGCTCCCTTTGGCTCAAAACAGGTTAGGCCGATCTCGTTCAATCCTTTGACAATCACCTTTCGACGGTGATCGTAGTCAGAAACCATTGCCTGAACTGCTTCTTCACCATTTTTGAGAGCTTCTATAGCTGCCATCTGAGCCATTATAGGAGCACACATCATCACGTATTGATGAACCTTCATCATCGCTTCTATGATGTGTGCCGGAGCTGCCGCATACCCGATGCGCCAGCCGGTCATGGCGTAGGCTTTCGAAAACCCATTGATCAGTATTGTATGTTCTCTCATGCCAGGCAGGGAAGCTAGGCAGGTGTGCTCGCAGTCATAGACTAATCGATCATAAATATCATCGGAGATCACCGTCAGATTATGATTCCGTATTACTGCGGCGATGCCCTCCAGATCGTTCCTGTCTAACACTGTGCCGGTAGGGTTATTGGGATAGCCCAGCAACACGGCTTTTGTTTGTGCGGTGACACGATCCTTGATATCAGATGCTTTAACTTTGAAATCGTTTTCCACATAAGTGGGCACGGGAACAACCGTACCTCCGGCGAGGATAGTATATGGCATGTAAGCGACGTAACTGGGATCTGGGATAATGACTTCCTGTCCCGGATCAAGAATAGCTCGCATAGCCAGATCAAGGGCCTCACTGGAACCGGTGGTGACCAGGATTTCAGTGTTGGGATCGTATTCCAGACCATAGCGTTTTTTAAGATGTTTGGCTATCTCCTGGCGCAGTTCGATAAGGCCGTAATTGGAAGTGTACATCGTGTAGCCTTTCTCGACTGCATATATCCCTGCTTCCGAGATATGCCATGGGGTTACGAAGTCGGGTTCGCCTACACCGAGCGATATGACCCCCTCCATCGAAGAGATCAAGTCAAAATACTTCCTGATCCCTGAAGCGGGTATCGCTTGGACACGTTGTGAGATTGGATTATGATTAAGTTGTGTCACGGTTGATTCTCATGGAATTCTTGCTTTTCTAATAATACCCCAAATCCAACTACATATCTAGCCGAGGCTCATAGGGCGCAAAATGGACCAAGAAAGGCCGAACCATGTTGATGGGATGGTTCTGTGTACCTTTATATATTGCTCAACATTGACTTGTGACATATTCCCTTTTTGTGCCAGAGAAGCCGTTATTATGAATCAATATCTTACTTCTGTATGATAATTATGGCAAGATGCAAGGGTTTGACACTCACTTCGAAATCAAATAAACTCTAGGGGGTAATTTCTGAACAAGGAGAGGAATAGATGGCCGCCAGCAAGAATAAGCAGGAATGGGTTCAGAATACGCTTGATCCTGCATTAAAGAAATCCGCAGAAAGAGAAGAACAATTCCTGACCACTTCGGGGACTCCATTGGAAGGGGTTTATTCCCCCGATGATATGGACGGATTTGATTATGATCAGGACCTTGGTTTTCCGGCGGAGTATCCGTTCACTCGAGGGGTGCAACC
>JABHWQ010000398.1 GCA_018657655.1 Chloroflexota bacterium
CATGCCCTTCCTTCCCAGTCAGTACACAAGCCATAACTTCTCCCGTCTCTTCATCAAAACCCAGGTGTGCCTTGCGCCAGATGCGCCGTTTACTTTTTCCATGTTTGCGCACCTTCCATTCTCCCTCCCCATACACTTTGAGCCCTGTGGCGTCTACCACCAAGTGAAGTCCTTCCTTTTTACGAGTACGCGGCAAGGTTATGGTGATCCCCGACATCCGTCGGCACAGGGTGGTGTAATGAGGCACGGGCAACTCAATTCCGATCAAACTCATGAGCGAACTCATGATTCCTTGTGTTTGACGTAGCGCTAATCTGAACACGTTTTTTAGAATCAGCATACATTCAACGGCCGCTTTGTTATATGTATAAGGATGTCCTTTGCGCCCGGTTTGCTTTGCATGAAGCCATATCTTTATAACATCCTCTGATATCCATAATGTCAGATTTCCCCGATTTATCAAAGCTCTGTTATAATCTGACCAATTAAGTGTTTGGTACCGGGCTTTCGAGGAACGTTTTTCCATTGTGGGTGTCTCCTATTCCATTATTTCCCCCACTCACAGACTAACCTCTCATTTGCATTTATGCAACAAAGCCTCACGAGAGCCATAACATGTATGGTTAGCCATCCCTCACCTATGCTATAATCCCAGCAAA
Source organism: Chloroflexota bacterium (assembly GCA_018657655.1). Taxonomy (GTDB): domain Bacteria; phylum Chloroflexota; class Dehalococcoidia; order SZUA-161; family SpSt-899; genus JABMQN01. The sequence goes on from JABHWQ010000398.1 coordinate 660, forward strand.
AGTGGAGTGCCGCCAAGGGCATGGTTTCCGGGAGCCCTTGACTCCGCTTATCTCAGCGTTAGGGAGAACTTGGCGCTTCTTCAAATTTTCCGATGCATCCCCGGGTCCTTTTCCATCCCCGGAAACATGCCGTAAAACCCATCTGCCCGGTTATCAACTATTTGATCGTAGAAATTCTTTAAAAGACGACTTATGAACATAAGGGGATAAGGGGGGCAATTAGCTTCGAGCGTTGCGATGTTATAGCGTAATACCACAAATCTGAAGAATGATGCTATCATAGCTCATAAATTATGGTGTGGGGAGGTGGACTGTGGTCAAAGGTAGGAATTCGCGAGTTGTTCATGCCCGGATATCCGACGATCTCTCAAACGATAATGCCAACAAGGTTGACCATAATATCCTCGATCTGAACTTCTTTTTCAGACAAAACAGTCCGGTTTGCCATACCGCATCTATCCATCAACTAGGCATTTCTTCTGCCATGCTTTTCCCGTTTATCACTGAATTCGCCGTGCGAATAACATCGATCATTTTACAGGGTTTTTTAAGGTAGGCAGCGGCCCCGCGTTTGAAAGCTTCAGTCTCAGCATCCGGGTCATCAACCGCCGTCAACATAACAATCGGAATCCCTGGATTTCCTACAGCCATAATCGTCAATACATCCAGCCCGTTGAGGCCAGGCATGTTAATATCCAGAAACATCAAGTCGAATTTCTTTCTCGCCGTTGCATGGGAGGCCTCACTCCCGTTTGCTGCTGTAGTGATCTCGTAACCCTCACGCTGCAAGGCCCTGGTAACAAGCTCTCGTACCGACGAATCGTCATCGACTACAATGACTGATCCCTTTCGATTTTCTTCACTCATTTTACACCTCACCTTTTTCCCATTTGGCTCTGTGTTTGCATTGATGACATCTTTTTGGCTGCGAGCCAGTCTCTCAAGCAGAACAAGTAACTGACTAGACGATCAATGGCAGTTCCACTGTGAAGGTCGCTCCTGATCCTTCGCTGCTTTCGACACGTATGTCACCGTTGTGTTCTCGTATGATGCCATAGCAGATGCTCAGGCCCAGCCCGGTTCCCTTGCCGGCCTCTTTGGTGGTGAGAAACAATTCAAATATCTTGCCTATATTGTGCTGTTTAATGCCTGACCATCATCAGCAATTATCGCTTGTATCGATTGACGGGTACTGCGATTATAGCAATCAGAGATTACTCCTGCATAAACGGTTGGGTGACAATCATCACAATCCCATAAACATTCTTTCAGCAAAGTGCTAGTGGCAAGAAGTACAAGAAGTGCTGCGGTTGGTGTCCTGTTCCCAATGGAGAGGTTCGGGCCTGAAAGAACCGATGCCGTGGTCAGATATGGACTTATAGACAAGCCCAGTGCCATAGCTAATGTGGAGTTTTGACCTCATTAATCAAGTATAGGCGCAAAAGAGAGGCGCGGGCCTGACTAAAGTTCTCAGGCCCGCTCGCCTCCTCCAACAACTTTCAGTCAGTTGAGATCCGGAATAGGTGTTAATACCTGCAGCAATATTATCCACATCACCTCAGAATGGGTAAGAGAGGGATTTACCCGTCAAAAGCAGTAAGGAGCTTCCTTGGCCCACGCTTCGCGCGGGCCCTAGCCCTTTTCTCCTTTTCGGAATCGAGATATAGCACAGGGGAGATTTTCCCCGCGAGTCAAGGAGTCAAGTCGAGACATGGAAGTGGCCGCTATTCGGGACCTGACTCGACAGGTAGCCAGTCGCTCACCCTGATCAAGTTCCTGGTTGGACCATCCACCTCATATATCGCCAGGAAATCGGCAGACACCCGTTTCTCGGGGCCATAGCTCTGACGCTGAAGGTCATCCCAGACCATTTTCACTGACGACATGGCTTCGTAGATGGCTTGCGAATCAACGTTCTCGGGCCCCACTGTCTCGGCCGCAAATCTGAGGCCCTCCAGAATCTGAAAACCGTTGTCTGCCGAGTTATACTCTGTTCCTCGGGCCATGAAGTCTTCGGCTTGATCGGGACGGCAGTCGTTCAATAGTTGATCTATCAG
>JABHWQ010000440.1 GCA_018657655.1 Chloroflexota bacterium
AGCACCCACGGCTTGGGTGCCGGGAGTCATGATACTGCCGGGAGCTACCGCATTTACCAGTATTTTATGAGGTGCCAACTCCAAGGCCAAAGCCTTAGTAAGCATGACCACTCCGCCTTTGGATGCGTTATAAGGAGTGGCATTGCCATTGGGATGGAAACCATCCACTGAAGCAAGATTGATGATCTTGCCTCCCTTGCCCGCATCGATCATCGCCTTGGCTGCCACTTGAGCATAAAGGAAGCTCCCTTTCAGATTGATATCGATCACCTTATCCCAGAGCGATTCCTCTACCCTCATGACCGGCAAGAGAGGGTAAATCCCGGCATTGTTGACAAGAATATCAACACTGCCAAACGCTTCCAGTGTTGATTGAATCACTTTTTTGGCATCATCGCCCTTGGATGCATCCGCCTGTATTGCCTGTGCCTTGCCCCCGCGCGACTTGATCTCATCAACCGTCGCGTTAGCGGTATCGAGATCCAAGTCAGCTATCGTTACAGCGGCGCCAGCTTCAGAAAATCGCAATGAAATTGCTTTTCCTATGCCCATTGCTCCGCCTGTCACTATGGCACTTTTCCCGCTCAGATCAAATAATTCAGCGATGGTTTGTGTCACTTTGCACCCCCTTTTTATACTTGGTTTCTAGTGGTAAGGTACACCCAATCGGGCTAGCTCATCCTTGGCCTTCATGAGCATAGTTTCATATTCTGGCTTAGGCTTTATTGTTACGATATCATACATATCGGAGAATGGCACTGCTGTGATCCATTCTTTTGGCTCATATTCGTCGACTTTTGCCAGAATATCCTTGATCAGTTTATTGGCTTTCTGAGGTTCCATTCCAGCAGTAACGTTCATCGCCTCACCAATCAGGCGAGCATCGATACCGGTAGCACCACCGATCCAGAGATATGACATTCCGCTTGCAGAGTTAAGGATGGCAATGACAGTGGCATGGACAAGCTGCGCTTCGGTATACCAGAACCCCATGGCAGGTGCTGCAACGCCGCCAATACATACCCGGATGTTCCTTTCCGAGGCACGAGCTGCGGCATTGTAGGCCCATAGACAAGCAGGTGTACCCCAGTTACCATCCATGTGGTTTGTGAAGAAACTGCAAAGAGAGCCTTTCGCATAGGACAGTTGCCCCAGCAGGTTTGCCACCATACTTACCGCTGTATCTGCGGCATCTCGGCAGAGCCCTCCAATCATAGACATGCTACTCTGCCAGGGCTGGATGCCTCGGTCCTGGCAGAATTGGGACAGAATTAACCGGGCCCAATCCAACTTCTGCTCAGGAATGATATGTACCCCAATCTGAGTATTATGTGCCTCTCGCAATCCCGGCCCGATCATAGCCATTGTTCCACCGATAGTGCTTACCGTAGCCAGAAGCCCGCAATGCATATCCGGCCTGCCAACGCGATCGAGAGTTTCTTTAATTTTCTTCTGCTCCCACTGCGCGACGTATATTTCACTTGGTGTACCGGCCTTAGGTTCGATATTCCCCAGTTTGGCAAGTCCGGGGCAGATACCTAATGCCTTCAATGATTCTTCCTGGGCGAATGACTGAATGAAAGCCCCAAACCACTCTTCTTCAGCGACACCGGCAGCTCCAGCGTAGAGTGTGGGCGGGCAAGCATCTGTACCGGTGCGATATTCAATTGTGACTTCGTCTTTACCCTTTCCGAAGGTATGCTTGCTGGGACTTTCGCGATATTCACGCGCAATTGTTTCAACCTCTTCCTTAGTAAACTTGATAACTCTCTCTGTCTCCAGATGATAGAGCCCAATTCCTGCCAGTAACTCTACACCAGCCTGAAAGACCGCATCTGCCGTAGCATCATCGACGATGAGTTCTTCCGGATTGTATTTGATACCATATTTGGCCACCAATTCCCGAAGTTTCATCGAGAACTCGAGATCGAATTCATCCGCCTTCATCACCGGACCATGTAAAGATCTATTCTGAAATTCAATAATGGGTATCATATAATACCCCCCCTTTAATAATTCTCATCATATAGTCTTTCAGATCTGACGTCCAGTATCATACCCGGCAGCGATAGCTGCCATTACAGTACCCTGACCTTCCTCGGTAACGCCCATTGCATCACCGATGATGTGAGTCTCAATCCCCTTTTTCTCAGCTATTTCAGCAGAGAACCTGTTAGGCCGCCTGGCACCAGCAAAAACGATCGTCTCAATCTCCGTTAATCGCACCTCCCCAGATTCGCTTATCACCCAAACATCGTCTTTCGGCCGAATCTCAACCCGTTCGACATTCCGCATTATCTTAACATTTTTGGTTTTCAATCGATTCTTGAGATAATTCCGATCCGCCTGGGCCATCTTTGGAGCGAGCTGCTTCCCTTGTTCAACCAAATGTACTTGCTTGTGGCGCTCTGTAAGATAATCGGCAATCTGTAGTCCAATATGGTCTCCGCCAATTATGAGGACTGTATCTCCGGTAAGTTGTTCTTCCTCGAGAAGTTCGTCTACCATCACGGGTTCGATAGTTTCAATATTCTCTAATCCATTCACGAACCCTTGCGGAACCAGCGGCAAGCTGCCGGCAGCCGCGATGACCACCTCGGGATTGATTTCATCAAGTATAGCTTCATCGACTTCGGTATTGAGTCGAACTTCTACACCTAATCGGTTAAGTTGTCTTTCATACCATGGGAGTATGTCACCAATCTCCTGCCGACTGGACATAGTGGCAGCCAGCTTGAGTTGCCCGCCCACCCAGCTCCTACTTTCGCATACTGTGACCTTATGTCCGGCAAAAGCAGCTCGTCGGGCAGCTTCCATTCCGGCAGGACCAGCACCAATGACCAAAACTTTTTTGGCCGATGCTTTCTTCTCACCCTCGATCTCTTTGATGAGATGTTCTCTACCAACACGCGGATTCACAGTGCAACTCGATTCGCTATATCTGAGGATGTTGTCGATGCATCCCAGGCAATCGGCGAGGCAGAAGCGTATGTCTGCAATATCTCCGTTTCGGGCCTTGGTGACAAAATCGGGATCGGCCAGATGGGCTCTCCCCATGGCCACCAGATCGGCTCTACCCGACTTGATAATCTCGTCGGCCATGACCGGACTCTTGACCCTTCCCACCGTTGCCACAGGGATGGAAACGTGCTGCTTCACTTCCTCGGCGA